>CALBET010000550.1 GCA_937888665.1 uncultured Acidobacteriota bacterium | reverse complement strand
ACACACTGAATTCGGTGAACAGCACGCCGGTGATCGACGGGAACTACGTCTACGGGGTCGACGGGCATGGCGTCTTGCGCTGTCTCGAACTGGAGACAGGGCGGCGTGTCTGGGAGACGGAAGATCTGATCGGCGAGAGCACCAACTGGGCGACGGCGTTCTTTGTGCGGCATGGCGACCGCTACTTCATCAACACCGACACGGGCGATCTGGTGATCGCCGAGCTCTCTCCGGAAGGCTATACCGAAATCAGTCGCACTCGAGTGATCGAACCGACGCACCCGTACGTGCGGCGCCGCCAGTCAGGCGCGACGGTCAACTGGTCGCACCCTGCCTACGCGAATCGACACATCGTGGTTCGCAACGACGAAGAAATCGTCCGGCTCTCACTGGCCAAGGAGGAATAGCGGTGCGCTGGAGCCCCGGCGTGGCGGTCCTGGGCTGCGTCGGTCTCAGTGGTCTCGTCTCGGTCGGTTCCCTCGGTGCCCAGACACGAGACGGCGGACTGCGTCGAGTCGTGGTGCTCTCCGACCTCCACATGGGTGAGGGGCGAGGTGCCGATGGCGAGTGGTCTCCGTATGAAGACTTCCGGTGGGCCGACGACCTCGACCAGTTCTTGACGGCGCTGGCCTCGGAAGCCAGCGGTCCGACCGACCTGATTCTCAACGGCGACACGTTCGAGTTGGCGCGGTCGGCCGAGATCCTGTGTGAGCACACCGACGAGGGGCTCGGGTGCACGCAGGCGGAGGCAGTCGCGCGTGTCGAGCGCGTGCTGGCAGCCCATGCCCGTGAACTCGTCGCGATCGGCAACTTCGCGAGCTCCGGCAATAACCGGGTGGTGCTGGTCCCGGGCGAGGAGGACGCGGCCCTGCTGTTCCCGGAGGTCGGCTCGCGCGCCATCGCCGCTTTCGGTGCGCCCGCCGGTCGGGTGGCGGTGGCCACTGACGGGCTCTGGCGGTCAGCCGATGGCCTGGTGATGGTCGAGCACGGGCATCAGCTCGAGTCTCGCGCCGACCGATTCGAGGCGTGGCCCCTCCCGTTCGTCGAGCGGGCCGGGCGGCGTCACCTGGTCAGGACGCTGGGGCAACGGAGGCTGCAGCCGCTGGTTGACGGCTACGAGACGCGGTTTTCGATTGCCGACAATATCGCCGACGAGGCGGCAGGGTTGCGCTTTGCGCTGTCGGCGACGGGGACCGACGGCCTCGGCGATGGTGCCGTCACGCTGCTGAGAGAGCTGCTGTTCCGTTTCTCGTGGCAGCAGTTCCGAATGGACCTCGACCGGGGAGATGTCGAGCCGCCCGAGTGGCAGCTGGCAGACATGCGCGCCGCTGGCGCCGAGTTTCTGCTGGCCACGATCCCGGACGACGACCGCCTCAAACCGCTGGCGGCGCTGGCGTCCGGCGATGGACGCCTCGATGCGCTGATGGCCACGCTCAGCGATGACGACCTGCGCGCGCTCTGCGACCATCGCGCCGCGGTGCGCCGTGCCCGCCGGCGGTTCGAGCGGATTCTGTCCCAGCTCGATCCGACGGGGCCCCCGGTGGCTGAGTGTGCCCGGACCCCGGCGTCGACCGGGCCGACGTTCGAGTATTTCTGGCAATCTCGCGACCGGATGTTCCTGCGTCACCTGGCACAACGACGTGGTGAGGGCCCCCCCATCGCCATCTTTGTCCACGGGCACACGCACCTCGCTGACTACCGACAGGGCAACTTCACGCGGGTCGAGGCGGGGGGGACCTATGTTGTCGATGGGTTCTCACCGGTCCGTGAGACGTCCACACCTGTGGTCATCAACGGTGGTGCCTGGCAGCGGACCGTCACGCCGGTCATGCTGGATCGGTTCGCGGCGGACCAGGGGTTGTCAGACCGCGCACTTCTGGAGGCGGTTCGACCGGAGCAGTTGCCGCCTTGCTACAGCTTCGTCGACATCGAGCCCTACGCCGACGCGCCAGGGCCGCCGGCACTGCGCTACTGGCGGGAAGACCAGGATGGCGGATGGATGATGGCGGGCGGGTGTGGCCGCCCAATCATCGCGTCACCGTAACCCGGCCTTAGCAGCCCGTGCCTTTCGCCGCGTCAATCCCGCCGCGCGGATCATGCGAGCCCGATTCCGCCCGGCGAAACCACTCGAGCGCCGCATCCGCATCGCCTTCGCGCAGGCAGCAGGTGCCGAGCAGCGAGCTCGGAAACACGTCGAATAGCCCCAGATCGTAGCCGAGCTCTGCGACGCTCGACTCGCTGCGCCCCATCTCGAGTAACCGCCGCATTTTCCCCCGCGCGTCGTCGAAGCGATCGCACTCGACGTCCCTGCGCCCGGTCCACCACAGCGTCAGCGGGTCGTCGGCGTGGCGGCGCGCCATCTCGCCCGCCAGCGCGTCGGCGTCGTCCAGCGTCGTGCCAGAGGGTGCAAAGTGTAAATCGAGAAGGTCGGCGTACAGCAGCACGTCGCCGGGCTGCGGTGGGCGGCTGCGCACCTGTGCCAGTCCCGCGCGCCAGCTCTGCTCGGCGGCCTCGGCGTCGCCCAAGCCGAACTGGGCCTCGCCGAGAGTCATGTGGAGGTACAGGCGCTCGGGCCACTCGGCGACGGCGCGGCGGAGTAAGGGCAGGTTGCGCTCGTGCTTGTGGCTGAGGTCGCCTTCGTACCCCAGGTGTTCGATGTGAAGCGGCGCATCGACGACGCGGCCCGCGCCGCGGTCGACCAGCGCCAGCACGTCCGGGGCGACGGTTTCGTGGATGACGCTGCGGAAGCGGATGTCCGGGCGATTGCGGAACAGGCGATGCTCGCGGTACGACGTCAGCTTCGAGGAGGCGCGGAAGCGCACGCGGGCGGCCACGACTTCCGGGTCGTCGAGCCACGGATGCAGATCGTCCTGCACCTCCAGGCGTTCGTCCGCGTCGATGTAGAGAATCCAGTCGCCGGTGGCGACCGAGAGTGCCGTGTTGCGGGCGTGAGCGAAGTCGTCGCGCCACGGTTCTTCCACTAGCACGGCGCCATGGTCGCGGGCCACGTCACGGGTGCGGTCGGTCGAGCCGGTATCGACGACGATAATCTCGTCGACGAGGGTGTGAACGGAATCGAGACAGGGGCCCAGGTGCGCTTCTTCGTTGCGGACGATCAGCGCAGCGCAAACTCGCGACATGAGGGCGCCCGTTGGGGGCGATCAGACGGTGCCGTTTGGTTGGGCGGCCGCGGGGCGGGCGATGAGGCCCGACATGGTGAAGGTGGCGACGACGGGAACGACGAAGCCCGCGTTGGCGGCCTTGCGGATGAACTCGCGGCGCTTGGGGGAAAACTTCGTGAGCGCTTCTTCGGACTTGTTCGTCTTCATGATCTCGTTCTCCATTATTTGCGGGTGCCGTATTCTAACCGAGGCATTTCTAGATGTTCAAGCCGATGCGGCGGTCTCCAGGGCGCGCAGGCCAGCGTCGGGGTCGCCGAGCTGGAGCTGCCAGCCCCCCTGGCGGCCCAGGCGCGTGGCCGCCGCCACCAGGGCACCCGGCGAATCGCCCCAGTTGATGGCCCCGGACATCAGCTTCTGAATCATTTCGAAGGGGGGAAGTGGCTCCATCCTCGTCTCGCCACCATGGTTGGGTGAAATCAAGACCACCTGGTCGATGAGCCCCACCTCGAGCTGCCAATCGAAACCGAGGCGACCTGGGTCGAGGGCCGAAATGGTCCCCAGGTCGGAGCGGGTGTGGCGCAGGCCAGAACCGTGGCTGCGGAGTTCGGGCACGTGGTCTTCGAAGCCGGGTTTGAGGTGTAGCTGGCGCGGAAAAGCGACGACGTTTGTGTCGCGCTCGAGGGCGAGTTCGTCGCCCTCCACCCGATGCCCCGAGAAGAGCAGCCGCGCCGACAGCGTCGACTTGCCCGCGCCCTTGTCGCCGAGCAGCAGCATCCGGCTTCCCTTCACCCCCACCACGGCGCCGTGAAGCACCACCCAGCCCGACAGGACGAAGCGCTCGAGCGCGCGCTGGTAGGCGCGGCCATAAATGATGTAGAGGACGTCGTCAGCCGACTCCCACTCGCCGAGGAAGTCGCCCTCTTCCTGTACGAGGAAGGGGCCGCGGCCGATGACGTGGTAGCGGAAGGTACGACGAACGGGGAAGGGTTGCTGGGCGCAGTTGTCCGCGTAGCGCAGGACTTCGGCCAGCCGCGGGTCGTCGTGCTCGACCTCCACCCGGCAGGAGAGCAGCTGAAAGGAAATCAATCCGACCCCGGCACCAGCACCTCTTGGTCGATGAGGAGACGGAGTCCCGTTTCGACGGCCTCGTCCTGGGGCTCTTCGAGGGAGAAGAGATCGGCCACCAGCTGGGTCAGCTCGTGGGTTTCGCGAGTGCCGTCGCACAGCTCGAACAGCACGCTGGCGGTGGCGTTCAGGTGGTGGACGCGGTCGGTGGCGGGATTGAAGACCACGAGGCCATCCTCGGCTTCGTGCACCTCGAGCCCGTCGACGCGGGTCAGCAGCTTGGGTGTCGGATCCATGGTGCCCATCCTAGCAGCCCGGCTTAGGCGGAGGGGCGAGCGACGGCCGCCACCTGCGCTGCGACGAGGTCGAAATTGTGGTGCTTCACCACGAAGGTGCGGGCCGCCGAGGCCAGAGCGCGCGCGAGACGTCGGTCGTCCAGGACGCGGCTCACCGCATCGATCAGCGCTGCGCCCGAGTGGGCAACGAGCAGGTCGCGACCGCTCGTCATGTCGAGCCCCGCCGCGCCGGCTTCGGTCGCAACTACCGGCACACCGCGGGAGAAGGCTTCGAGGATTTTCAGTCGGCTCCCGCCTCCCGCACGCAGGGGAACGACGCTGGCGTGGGCGCCGTGGTAGAGCGCGTCGAGGCCGGGAGCGAATCCGTGGAACACGATGTCGTCGCGGTCGCGCCAGCGTGCGGCTAGCTTGGTGCCTCCGGCCCCCGCCACGTGCAACACGAGACCCTGATGTCGCCCGCGAAGCACCGGCAGCAGCTCGTCGACCAGGTGCTCGAGGCCGTCGCCATTTGGCAGGTAGTCGAGGTTGCCGACGAAGACCAGCTTTGGCGGGTCGCCTTCGCGCGGTTCGCGGCTTGGTGGAAGGTCGGTATGCACGGCGTTCGGCAGAGTGGTGGGGCGCTTCACGTTGAGGCGCTCCGCGACCCGCCCGGCGTCGCTGACGCTGGCGGTAAGGACCTCGTCGAACAGCGGAAGCACATGGCTCGCCAGCCGGTCGTGGGCTTCGGCTTCGGCGAGCGCGTCACTTGCGGGCTCTCCCCGCTCCTCATGCAGTGCCGCCAGCGCGCGGTAGAACGATCCATCGTCGTCATCCAGGTCGAGAATCATGCGCGGGCGCGGATCCCTCTCGAGATAGGGAAGGGCGAGGCCGGCCAAATAGAGACGCATGACCCAAATGACATCGAAGGCCTCCACGTCCAGCGCCCGCCGCATGCGCTCACCACACCCGGGCGATGCGGCCCGGGCGCGCCCGGGCAGGGGCTCTGCGGCCGCCGCGAGTTCCCTGCCGCGCGGCGAGGCCATCCAGCCGTGGATGGCCTCGGCTCCGTCGTCCGGCGGCACGAGGGCGACGCGCTCGGCCCGCGCTGCAATCCACTCCAGCTCGCTCGTTGTCGACGCGCCCGCTGAAACCGGAACCACCGCCACACGCAGCTCGAACTCCCGCGAGAGCCCTTCGGCCACCAGCGCCGCGCGCATGGCCAGGCCGTTGCCCGTGGGCGCCGGAGGAATGGGCAGAATGAGCAGAACCCGCTGCTTGCCTGATGCTAGAATCACCGTTCCTGACCCCGGGGCGCCCATCCCAAACCCATGACGCCCATTCCGAACATCGTCCACTTCATTTTCGGCCTGCGGCCGCAGCAGGAGCCCTTCCACCTGCTGCACTATCTCGCAATCGAGTCATGCCGGAATATACTCCGACCGCAGAAGATCTACTTGTACTTCCACCACCTGCCATTCGGCGTGCTGTGGGATGAAATTCGCCCCCACCTCGAGCTGGTCCACGTCGACCTGGTGCCCGTGGTGAGCCGCGCGGTGTACGACCCCGGGCAGGTTCCCGAGGCGTACCGCTACGCCCACCATGCCGACTTCATCCGTCTCGACGCGCTCATCGAGCATGGCGGCATCTACGCCGACATCGACACCCTCTTTCTGCGTCCCCTTCCGGAGGCGCTCTTCGACGAGCGCTTCGTCATCGGTCGCGAGCAGGACCTGCGCGATGAAGCGACGGGCACCCTGAAGCCATCGCTCGGCAACGCGTTCTTGATGTCGCAGCCGGGCGCCGCCTTTGCGGTGCGGTGGCGCGAAGAGATGGCCTCGGCGATGAACGGCAGCTGGAGCCAGCACAGCACCGTCCTGCCTCAGGCACTCAGCCAGGAGATGCCCGGGGAAGTCCATGTCGAACCCGTCGAGTCGTTCTACGGCGTGCCCTACACACCGGCGGGGCTGGCGGCGCTGCTCGAAGACGGTCCCCTCGATGTCGAGAAGAGCTACTCCCTGCACCTGTGGGAGCACCTCTGGTGGAGCGCCGATCGAAACGATCACTCGACCCGAAACGCCGGCGACTTCGGCCTCTCGGCCATCCGCGATTCGACGTCGCCGCTGGCCGAACTCGCGCGTCCCTTCCTTCCCGACCTCGATATCGATGACTACCGGAGCGTGGTGCCGTGAACATGCCCCGCGTTCGTGAAGTCGCGCGGGAGGGGCTCTCCCTCAAGGTAGAGGGGCGCAACTGATGCCGGGCCTCCACGTCGTGACGCTTCCGCCGAGTTGTGGGTATGGAGACGCTGCGGTGCAGTACATTGCCGCGCTCGACAACCTGGGCGTGCCGGTCACCTGGACGCCCACCGTGGGCGAGACGGGGCTGCCTCTGTCCCGGGGCCAAAGCGTGGAGCACGTGCCCTCGACCGTGCGCGACGCCGCCGAGCGGCTGTGGCGTCGCGCCGTCGATTGCGACCGATTGCTCATCAGCCTGCCGCCCCCCGATCACTACGAAGACTGGCTCGCGCAGGCGCGCGGCGCGCGACCCTTCGCCTACGTGGCCTGGGAGGTCGACGAGCTTCCCGACACCTGGGCGCCGCTC
>CALBET010000549.1 GCA_937888665.1 uncultured Acidobacteriota bacterium | reverse complement strand
TGGACTGCTCTTCCGGTCCAGCATGTTGGGCCTGACCGAACCGGCTGAACAGGCAGGTGGCTCGATGCTGCTGCTCGCCTTGACCTCATGCCTGGTCTGGCCTTTCACCTTCAAGCGGCTCGACGTCTATTCCTCGGTACGCACACTCGGCATCTGGGATGTCATGCGGAGCCTGCTTGTTTCCGCATGTGTCGTCGCGACCGTCCTTGGCGCGGTCGCTTTTGCTGCCGACGTCCCGATCAGCCGTGAATTTCCCTTCGTGTGTGCCGCCGCTCAGGGCCTCGCGCTCGCCGGCACTCGCTTAATTCTCTACGGCGCTCTTAGGACCGCTCGTCGCATCGGCAAGAATACTCGCAACGTTCTGATCGTAGGCACCGGCCCGCGCGCCGCGCAGATCAAACGCAACATCGACTCCCATCCGCAGTGGGGCCTGAAGGTGGTCGGCTTCGTCGACGACGTGGACTCCGCGGTCGATCCGAGTCTCTTTAACGCCAAGCTCTTCGGGATTGGCCGGATGAACGATCTGCTGAGCGATATGGTGGTCGACCGCGTGTTGATCGCGGTTCCGCGCTCCATGCTCGGCTCAATCGCTCCCGTGCTTTCCGCATGCAGCAGCACGGGCGTGCCGCTCACGCTGCTTACGGATCTCTTCGGCGACTTCTTGCCTACGCCTCAGATCGGCAGCTTCGGCTCACGACCGTCTCTCGAGTTCGCTGCGGTCCACCACAACTCGTTCATGCTGGGCGTGAAGCGCACGGTCGACATGATTGGTGCCGGCACCGCCCTCGTTGCGAGCGCGCCGCTGATCGGACTCGCCGCGCTGGCGATTTCGCTCGAAGATGGCGGACCGATCTTCTTCAAGCAGACGCGGTGTGGCCTCTATGGTCGTCGCTTCTCTATAATCAAGCTGCGCACCATGTGCGTGAACGCCGAGGAACGCAAAGCGGATCTGATCGAGCTGAACGAGATGGACGGCCCGGTATTCAAGGTCAAGCTCGATCCCCGCATTACCAAGGTCGGCGCTTTCCTGCGCCGCTACAGCCTTGATGAACTGCCCCAGTTCTGGAATGTCGTCTGCGGCGAGATGAGTCTCGTCGGCCCTCGTCCTCCGGTTCCGGAAGAAGTTGTGGACTACGAGATCTCCGAGCGGCGACGACTTTCCATGCGCCCCGGTATTACCTGCATCTGGCAGGTCGGTGGCCGGAACGAGATCGGCTTCTCCGAATGGGTCAAGCTCGATCTCCAGTACATCGATTCCTGGTCTCTGGGCCTCGATGTGAAGATCTTGGCGCAGACGGTGCCCGCGGTCGTGATGGCTCGCGGCGCGTCCTGAGAGGCAACCTGGCCGCTCCTGTTGGCTACTGTCCCGTCGTCCGGGAGTAACGCGGGAGCTACATCGGGGGGAGACTCGCTCGATCCCCGTCCCATCGCGTTTTCTGAGGGCTCTTGGTCCCATTTGATCGAAATCGCAATCGACTGCACCCTTGGTGACTCTTGTCACTTGGTTTCCCCATCCCCCCACCGATAGTCCTCCCATACGGAATCTCACTGCACTTGGAACGGTTGCGCCTCGCGTGACTCAAAAGGTGCGGGGGGATGCTTCCGATAGGCCTTCTGGAGCATTCGTCTCCCGACTTCGAACCGACCGCTCGTTATCCGAGTGCAAGGGGCATTTGATGCATTCGTTCGTACTTGTTCTTCTCGCGGCACTCGTCGCGCTTCCCGCGTCGGCGCAGTCGACCTATGAGATTCCTACGTGGGAAACGCCCGTTCCGGGTAGCTTCATCACGCTCGCGGGTTCAGATCTTTCGGGTCTCGCCAACACGATTCCCGACATCAATGTTGCGGAAGAAGTCGATACCAGTGGCTGGGTCGAATTCAACGTGACGACCGCGGGTGGGACGGGACGTCTCTCTTCCTGTGGGAACATGGACCGCACGGGGTCGAGTGATAACTCGGACGCGTTCAACTGCATGATGCGGAATATGGGCGACAACGCGTTGCTCTACTTCCCGGACGGCACCTACGACTTCGGTCGGGCGTACGACGGCTTCTCAGTGTTCCGGCCGAGCCAGCACTTCGACAACCGCGGGCTTCGATGTGAGTCGCGCGGCGCAGTGCTTAACATGACCGGTGACAACAACAACACGGTCTTCCTCGCCGAGAGTGAAGATCGCGAGTTGGGTACGAGCCGAAGCTGGAACGGTGGGACAGGCGCGGCGCGAGGCGAGACGGTCATTCGCGTGAACAGCACGTCTGGCTTCACTGTCGGTGGCTGGGTCTACCTTCGCGCGAACCCGACGGCGGTTCAGGATATCGCTGAGCGCCAGTATTACAGCAAGATCGCGAGCATCGGGGCGGGCACGCTGACCCTGGATCGCGCACTTCCTGACGACTTTAGCGGCGGTGGTGCAACGGCAGCCCCGTGGTTCCCGACTGAAAACCTCGTGCTCGAGAACTGCACGATGCGCATGGAACATCCGGACCATCAGCGCATGGGACTCGGGTTCCTCTGGCGCATGAATGCCGTCGGCAGCGGTCACATCAAGAATGTCCACTTCCACAGCACATACCAATACCACCTGTTGATTGAGAACTCGGCCCGCATTCTCGTGACGGGCACCGATTTCTCGGATAGCCATTGGGACAAGCCCTTTAATGGCTATTCCGTGATGGTGCATAACAGCTCGGAGATCTCCTTCGTAGATGGCCACATGGAAGGCTCCCCGCAGAACATCGCCTGCGGCGGTGGTAGCCAGGGCCTCGTTTTCGCCTTCATGGATATTCGTGGGCCGCTCCCGAATCAACCTGCATTCGATCGCGGCTGTAACGAGGGCACTGGCAACATCTGTCGCCAGGTGAGCCACGGCCACCCGCTTCATTGCTCTAGCCACTCGTTTGATCTCGACGGCACGAATGGCGACGCAGCTTGCCGAGGGACGAGCGTCGATGTCACGTCCGGCTCGCTGTTGTTCCACAATAAATCGTGCAGTCAGACCGCGGTGATTCGCTCGAACATCGAGCCCCAGATCTGGCTCGATTTCCAGGGTGGCCCCGGCCGCAACAACTTCTTCTACGGAAACACGTTGGCGGCTCGTGGGACGACGTCGGCGGACGGTGCACAGGGTGAACCTGGCGACTATGTCGTGAAGCAGGAGCAGAACAGCCAGACGCCAGAGGGCTATCGCCAGAACTTCATTTGGGCGAATAATACCGTCGAGAACTTCGGCGTGACCGGTGGCTTCAATCGCATGGGCGACGGTGTCCAGGTGCTCGATAACGTGATTCGCGGACGCTGCTTTTACAATAATGGCAGTGGCGAGAATGCGGACGGCGGCGCTTGCACTCGAATTAACGAGGGCGGCAATTCGCCCGGTCGGAACGACGTGTTTAACAACAACACGGTCGGTTCGGGCACTCATCCTTCGGGCTATTCGAGGACGATGCCCTCGGCACCGGGCTTCTCGGACTGGTCGATGCTTGAGGGTGCGGATCTGGGACAGGCCCCATTCGTTGGGCCGGAGATGGGTGATCCGGACTCCGCTCCGGGGTGTCTGCCGGCGACACGCCGCTGGTACGGATCCTGTCAGTAGG
>CALBET010000548.1 GCA_937888665.1 uncultured Acidobacteriota bacterium | reverse complement strand
TCGGACAAGGCGAGAAGAGGGAAAATACCGGCAGTATGTGACCGATGAACAACGCCGGCGGGCGGGATGCCCCGGCGGCCCCGGTTGGCCGCCGAGTCGTCCCGAACACCAGATCATGACGAGCCACGACCGCGCGCCGGGACTGAGCGACCTCACGACGCCAACACGGCGTCGGCGACTGCACGGGGAGTCATCCCCTCGATCGATCCCACCCAATAGCTCCCCAATTTCGGCTTGCCAAGAACCGACTGGGCGAGTGCCAGATGATTGGTCTTACTCAACGAGCGCCCATCGGAGTAGAGCGAGAACGACGGACGTCGGTAGAGCGGAGGCAGATACGATAGCCCGCCGTAGCTGCCCACGAAGGCGTTGGCCTGACCGATGATGGCGCTCTGGACGGCGAGGTTGTTGGCGAGCGTCATCGACTGCTGCACCGTGACGACGCTCTCGATGCGGTCGATGGGGAAGTCCGGATGCTTCCGGTCGATCGACATGGGGGTGTTGAGGCACACGATTGGAAGCGTGTCGGCGAGAACGGTCACGAGCTCCCGCACGAACGCCTGGTTGGCCTCACTCGCAGGCAGCGGGAAGCATTCATAGAAGCGCACGGCGATGAATTGTTCCGGGAGCTCAAGCCCGAAGCCAGACACGGGTGGCCGCGTGAGCTCCGGGAAGTACGCGGCGAACGCGCGCTCCGGGGAGCCTTGTATGTGCTTGAACGCGCCGTACATCACGCTCGGATGCAGGACATTCAACCGCTCGGCGCCAACCTCGCGACGGACGATCTCGATGATGGCCTGTTCGGCCTCCGAGTAATCGCGTCCACCCGCCGCTTGCGTGTAGCCGTCATAGGTATCGGTCTGTTTGAAGAATTTGCCAAACCGCTCCCTGAACTCCCGCAAAGTGACATGCGTGAAGAGATCCACATAGCGCGTCACCAGCCCCTCGTACCAGCTCTCGACGCCACCGCGAGACTGGATGACGAGTTGACGGCGGAGCCCGGGAAACTCGCTCACGACCCATCGCAGGAAGGGAATCCAGTAGAGCAGCTCGAAACCCACTTCGCCGAGCCAGGGTCCCGCGAGAACCGGCACGGTCGTCTCCTGTTCGAACCGCGCGAGCGCCTCGCGCACCGGTGCCAGTAGCCGCGCACTGCGGGCATCTTCGCTCTCGTCCCTCACGCTTCCGGGCTCCTCACTCGACCGCGTTCCGGCTGCAACGCGTCGTCCCACGCGGTCTTGGTCGCGAGCAGGATCGTGTGCCCGGGAGCGGCCAACCGATCGACCACCTCCTCGAAGTGACGCACGAGGGGCAGTCCCTTGAGCACGAACAGCATCCGCATTGATGTGGGGAGTATCGCATAGGCGTTCGACCACTCCGGCGAGAGCGGGCCGAGTGTGGTCGTCATTCCGATCGACCATGTCGGGCGTCACCCGCCCCCCTCTCGCGGGGCCGGTTGACGAACTGCGAGCGTCCTGTGTACCGTGGCGCAGTCACGTTCGAGCGTTCTCACCACTGCTCGTCCAAATACCACCCGGCCATCGAGGCGAAAGCCACACGGGAGCGACGCACGAGATGAGAGTGCTCTTTGTCATGGCGTTTCCGGGGTTTCTGCGCTACTTCGATTCGACGATTCGCCTGCTGGCCGAACGGGGTCACACGGTCTACTTGGTCTTCAACCGGCCATACAAGGAACTGAACGGGCTGGAGACGCTAGACGACGCCGACGGAGATATCCGTTGGCTCCATGAGGTGCCGGTCCATGATCTGACCTGGCAAGTCATCGGCAGCCGCTGTCGTCGTGCGGCTGACTATGTCCGGTATCTGTCTCCTGCCTACGACGACTCTCCGTTCTTGAGGGATGTGGCTCGCCACGGGCTCAAGCCCCCGTTTCGATTCCTGGGTCGCTGGGGCACGCTCACCGAGGCGCGCACCGAGCGGCTCATGCGGATGTTCGCTCACGTGGAAGCGGCCATTCCGAGCAATCGTCGACTCGAGAGGTTCGTCAAGAAACTGAAGCCGGGCGCCGTGATCGTGACGCCATTCATCACGGGAGAGCCTCAGGTCGACCTCGTCAAGAGCGCGCAAACGTTGGGGGTGCCTACCGGTGCCTGTATCGCCAGCTGGGACAACCTGACCACCAAGGGGTGGATCCGGGTTCAGCCGGACATGGTGGCGTCTGGAACGACATCCAGAAGGATGAAGCGGCCCGGTTCCACAAGGTGCCGAGCGACCGCGTCGTCGTGACCGGTGCGCCGGTGTTCGACAAGTGGTTCAATCGCGAGCCCCGTCTCGACAGAGAGGCGTTCTGCCGCAAGGCGCAAATCCGGGCAGACGTCCCGTTCATTCTCTTTCTTGGCTCCAGTGAAGATAGCTCCCCGCCACGGGAGGAACTGATCTTCGTCAGGCAATGGCTCCGGGCGGTGCGGCAGACGCCGGAGTCCGACCTCGGCCGGGCTGGCGTGGTGATCCGACCGCACCCGTTCAATTCGGCTCACTGGCAGAACGTCTCCTGGGCCAATGAGGACAACGTGACGGTGTTCCCGGACCATGGGGTCTACCCCACGGCGCGAGACGCCCGCTCGGACTACTTCGACACGATGTTCCACGCCGCTGCCATCGTGGGCATCAACACCAGCGCGCTGATCGAGGCCGCCATCGTCGGTCGCACGGTCCACACCATCCTCGCCTCGGAGTTCACGACCCGCCAGACGGGAACGCTCCACTTCAACTATCTCCTCCCGACCAATGGGGGCTTCCTCCAGGTCGCCGCGGATCTCCCGGAACACCTGGAGCAACTCGCTGAGACCCTGAAGGGGCCGGAGCGTCGACGAGAGGCCACGGACAGCTTTGTCACCTCTTTCCTGCGTCCATACGGTCGCGAGACAGCGGCTACCCCGCTTCTGGTTGATGCGATTGAACGATTGGCGGAACAGGGACCCACCAGACGGATTCGAATGCGGAGGCGCTTCTATCCGCTGAGCATGCTGCTGTGGGCCATGGCGTGGCTCGCAATCCTTCCCCATGCAGCAAAACGCCACCGGGCGTTTCAGCAAACATTCTTTCCGGGGAAGAAGTCGCTCACGACCAAGTGGTTCCGAGCGATGGACTTCCCCACGGCGAAGGCCGCGTATCGCGCGGCACGCCGGCGACGCAAGAAGCGGCCGCCTTCCGCGCCACGGGTTGGCGGAGGCCCAGGCACTCCGCCGGACGGGATCGACGCCCCGTCATGACCTGATTGTCCACGGATGGATTCTCGGTCGTCGCGGTCGTCCGCAGA
>CALBET010000547.1 GCA_937888665.1 uncultured Acidobacteriota bacterium | reverse complement strand
CGTCGTCCTGGTCACTCATCTCGTGGATCGCGAGTGAGCGGTCGTCGGGGGAGAGTCGAAGATCGGAGTGGTCGAGCGGCTCCGCCGCCACCGTGGTCGCCTCACCGTCGGGTGTCACCCAGGCGAGTTGTGTCACCAGCTGGCCGCCGGGCACGTAGATGAGGAGACCGCTGTCGGCCACAACGAACTGCGCGATACCTGTTGCGGCAGCGCTCGCCACCTGCTCGACGAGGGGCACAGAGCCACCGCTCGTCGTGCGGCTCTCGAGATCGAAACGGGTGCCGAAGAGGGTGTTGTCGCGCTCGAACACGAGATGACCGGTTGGGAGATACCGGGCGGCCCTCGCCTCCTCTATCAGAACCTCGCGAGCACCCGTATGGAGGGACACCAGTACCACCGCGTACCCCGTGTCGAGAGACTCACTCACGACCGCCCACTCGCCGCCCGGCAGGAGCTGCACCGTGGTCAGGTCGCCGTCGAGTAGTGGTTCCACGTCGCCGCCGGTACCGGGCAGCGATCCTAGCCCCCCTGGACCCGTGGCGAGGAATATCGTGTCCCGCTCGCTCCACCACGCGCCGTAGACCCCGGCGCCGCTGACGTCCCTGGTGAGCGTCACCGCCGCGCCTCCGTCTACTTCGACCTTCCTGACCTGCCCGCTGACCGGGTCCCAGAAGCCGACCCAAAGACCATCGGGCGAGAAGAACGGGACGCGGGCCCCTCCACGAACCAGCAACGTCGCCTCTCGGTCGTCGAGCGCTCGGACCCACAGCCCGTCTGTCGTGGTAAAGGCCACGTGGCTCCCATCCAGCGACACGGCGATATTCGGGCGGCCTCCCGGGGTGAAGGTCTGGTCGGGCGGCAGCGTGAGGTCCAGATGTAAGACCGGCGCTGACGGTGCCGTTGGCGCTCCGAGCCGCCACCCCGCGGAACCGGTCACGAGCACCCCGATCGCCGCCGCCACCACCCACTGCAGCGGCGCGCGCCACCCGGGTCGTGGCCGGGGCGGCGGCCCCGCCGGCGCCTCGCCCCCGGTGTCTGACTCGAACCGGCCCTCGAGGGCATGTCGGACGTCGCCGATATCGCGAACCCGGTCGCGGACATCCTTCTCAAGACAGCGTCGGAGAGTGGTGCGGACGGCGGAGCCGGTGTCGGCGGGCAGTGCGTCCAGCTCCGGCTCGGACTTCAGTACCGACGCAAGGGTGAGGGACACGTCATTGCCTGGGAACGCGCGACGGGCGGTGAGCATCTCAAAGAGGACCGCCCCGAACGCCCAGATGTCGGTCCGCTTGTCGACCGCCTTCCCCCGCGATTGCTCCGGTGACATATAGGCCGCCGTCCCGAGGATGATGCCCATCTGCGTGGCGGCCGCGGTCAACGTGGGCGACTGGGAGGGATCTCCGGTGGGGGCCGTATCGAGCGCCTTGGCGAGCCCGAAGTCGAGCACCTTGACGGTGCCGTCCTCTCGAACTTTGATGTTCGCGGGCTTCAGATCCCGATGAATCACCCCGGCTTCGTGGGCCGCCTCCAACGCGTCGGCAATCTGCTTGGCAATCGGCAGTGCTTCATCCAGGGGGATCGGCCCCTGCGAGATCCGGTCGGCGAGGGTGGGCCCCTCCACGAGCTCCAGCACCAACGCCCGCGTCCCGTCGGCCTCTTCGATGCCGTGAATAGCCGCAATGTTGGGATGGTTGAGGCTCGCGAGCACCTGCGCCTCCCGCTGGAACCGGGCCAGCCGATCCGGGTCATTCGCGAAGGCGCCCGGCAGGATCTTCAGCGCCACTTGTCGCCCAAGCTGGGTGTCGGTGGCCTGCCAGACCTGTCCCATGCCCCCCTCACCGATGAGGGAGGAGACGTCGTAGTGGCCGATCGAGCTACCGGGTGCAAGGGGCATGTGGTGTGTGCCCGATTATAAGCGAGCCGGGTCGGAACGCGTCGGATGGGTGCATCGCGCTGGTCATCTGCCGCGCACCTGGTGCCCCATGGGGAGGCCTCGAGGTGCGGCTAGCCCCCTCGGCCGTGTCGGGGAAGTTCATGCGGCGGAGGAGAGCGGGCGAAGCGGGGACCAGCTCGAACGTCGTCGAACCACCCGGTCGTCGCACTCGGAGAGGTGAAGAGGCTCCACGGATAGCCAAGTCTCTGACTTCGTACCGAAGATAGGATCTGTGGGAGATACAATGCGAGGTCGAAGTGACCGGTCCTGATCGGGCCCGGCAGACAACGGAGAAGTCATTGACGAAGCACATAGCGCTGATCAATTCAGCGAATCGACGAATTGCCCGAGATATAACCGAAAGTTGTGGATCGGCAAGGTGAAGCAGGCGACGTATCCTTCCGTGTAACCAAACACGAACACCCCCGGCTGGCCGGCCGGGAGAAGGAGACGCCACCCATGCTGAAGGTACTCGAGAACGCCGGTGCATACAACGAAATCGCGGAGGACGAGCGGGCCGCCCCGACGTTCGACGAGCTCGCTCGCGGTGGCGCGGCTGCTGACGATCACCCGCACGTGCCACATGCAGCAACGCAACGCGCTCGTCTACCTGACCGCTGCCATTACGGCTCATCGTCGCCGTCAAGTAGTGGCTTCGCTGCTCCCGAATCGCTGACCCCCCTGAACTGTTACCCCGCCACGAAAGCATGACAAATAGCCCATCTGCGTGGACTACTTTGTGGTGCTCAGCGTGGTCATGATCCTGCCGGTGATTGGCGACCTGACCCAGCTTTTTATCTGGGCGCTCGTGTTTCAGTTTCTCGACGAGTTCACCACCCTGAGCGAGGCCGTTTACCACTCGGCGGTCAATTTTGCCACCCTGGGCTACGGTGACATTGTCATGTCAGAACGCCATCGGCTGCTCGGGCCACTTGAAGCGATCAACGGTGTATGTGATGATCCGAGTTTCCACGGCGGCGCTCATCACAACCTTTCAGGATGCCTTGCGCAAAACCGCCCAGGCGCGGCGCGGCTGACCACAGCCGCTGCTGGATTCGAACGATAGCCTGGATTAACTTGTCAGTACCAGCGTATCCAGCCTACACCCTTGCCGCTATGTGCGTCGATTGCATATACCGGCGCTCACACACCCCGAGAAGGCACGATGATCAGGAAAATCGGCATTACCGTCGTTGCACTTTTACTCTTCGGCGCAACGGTTTTTGTACTTTCCTACACAAGGTTTCGGAGCGAGCAGTTAGATGCATTGGTATCAGCCAGCTTGGTAGCTGACACTGCGGCCGGACAGATCGAGTATCAACTCACCGGTGATTCAGACTCTGTGTTGCTGTTCTTACACGGGACACCGGGTGGCTATGACCAAGCTCCATCCATGCCCGGTTTCAGAGTCCTCGCTCCTTCGCGGCCGGGTTATTTGCGGACCCCGCTTAACGTTGGGATAACCCCGGAGGACCAAGCGCGCGCCTACGTAGCATTGCTCGACACTCTAGATATCGACAAAGTCGTGGTGATGGGGGCATCGGGTGGCGGGCCGTCATCTATTTTCTTCGCGGCTGCGTACCCCGAAAGAACACAGGGGTTGATCGCAATGGAAGCCGTGTCGCAGAAAATAGAGCTACTAGCAAATCCAATCTTCATGAAGACTGATTTTCTTCTCTGGACGACATTGACACTACTGGATACTGTTATGGGCGCCGAGGGTGTTGTCGGTCTGCTCGTGCCAGATCCCGCCATTCAACAGCTTATCCTCGAAGACCCCGAAAAAACTGAAAGCATGACGGGGCTGCTGTGGTCTCTATGGCCGATCTCCCAGCGCAACCTCGGACAACAGAACGACGTCATCCAGTTCGCTCGGCTTAATCTACCCAGCCAAACAATCACCGTACCGACGCTGATTCTCCATGGTACCGACGATATCAACGTCCCTTACCGTCAAAGCCAGCAACTTGTCGCTCAAATTCCTGGCGCGATACTGCATACGATCGAAGGTGGCGACCACATGATGCCTTTTTCACATTCTGAAGAAGTTGAACGTGTTGTTGAGCAGTTTGTTATCGGGCTAGGAATTGATCGCGGCGAATAGCGACCGACGCTGTAGTAAAATTCTATATTCCTAGTAGTCTAGGCCCGGGCGTCCAAGCCTGGCCCCGACCTCCACGACCCCGAAGACGGGTTCTGCGGCGGGGCCCGCTCACCGACCCGCCGAGCCGTCTTGCCCCGCGAATAGCGCGTGTTCGAGGCTCGAACTTTTCGCCCTGGGGGTTACCTCTTGCCGGGCGGAGATTGATTGTTGAACCCCGTGTATTCGCAGAGATTCTCGGGCTGCTGGGGTATCTGACGGCAGCGGCGGACGCTTCGCCCGACGACCTACCGCTGTGCGCGCTTCCGTTTCGCCCAGGACGCCTTCATCCGTACGGACACCGCCTTCCGGGTTGAAGAGGCATGATCAGTTAACAGGCACGAGGCGCTTGAGCTCCTCGAACCAGTTGAGCACGACGTGGATCTCCCTTGCGACGGTCTCGATCGGAAGCCGCTCGATCGCGAAGGATCATAGAAGTCAGGATTAGACCCCCCGAGTTAACGGAATGCCGGTTCTTGGACGCACGTCCCCTCGGGACAGCGTGATACTCGACGTCGTCGTGAGCGTGGACGCTGCGCGCCGCGCCCGGCTGTAGCACCACGCGCGAGATGCGGATTTCGTCGCGGTTGATGAGCCGGGTCGCCGCTACGCCGGGGTCGGGCGTGACCGGCGCCGGCTGCGCCCAACCGGACGCCGCCGCTCCTGCGACAAGGACGAACACGGAGACGGTCGTCAGTTTGTGCATCGAGGTCAAGCCACATCCTTGCGCGCGTAGTCGGCGAGCACGCGATTAATCAACGTCTGATACCCGACCTTGGTACGCTTGGCTTCTGTTCTGAGATGTTTCAAGACATCCGGATCGAGACGAATTGCGATCAACTGACGGGCTGCGTCGCCAATCGGCGGACGACCCACTCGACGCATCGCGCGAAGTTGGCCCGTCGATGCCTCCGGAATATCCGAGAAGTCAATCTTTCGCTTCTCTGCCACTGCGGTACGCGGTTCTTTCTTTGCGGCTTGCCGCTCGCGCACTGATGATGCGGATCGTTTCGACATTAGCGGATCTCCTCAGGGTGTACGCGACCATGAGCACCTGACCAAGCACGGATCGCCCGAGGCGAAGAAACCGAGTCTCCTTCGTCGAGTGTCGAACGTCGGGACCATCCAGCGCATCAGGGTCTGCGAAAATCGTCGCCGCCTCGTCGAATGAGACGCCATGCTTGACCGCGTTCGCCGCGGCCTTCTTCGCATCCCACTCGAACACCTATTGAGTATATACATAAATATCGTCTGGCGAGCGAGCCGATTCCTGCGTACTCGTGCGTACAACGAGTGATCGTGCCGGATCCGGTATCGAATCCGGTCGCCGCAGGCGGCCTCGACCTGTTCGCGCAGGCGTCGACCACGGCACCGATCTGGCGTCGAAGTCGCCGACGATCACGCCGTGACCGCCAAGGACTGGGCCTTCTCCAGCGCCAACATCTTGTTCAGCACGGTGCACCCCACCCTCACTTCGCGCTGCTGCGTCTCGAACCCCTTCGCACGGAGACTGCCGCCGAGGATCCGTTTGTACCGGAGGAAC
>CALBET010000546.1 GCA_937888665.1 uncultured Acidobacteriota bacterium | reverse complement strand
TACATGACGAACCCTTGAATGTGAGCCGGGGCCGCTGAACCCTGTCTAGACTGCACGACTACGAGATTTGCCGGTGAGTAACCGCGCTACATCTTGCCGTTTCGCCCCAAGACTAAAGAGAACGCGGAGGAGGAGGTCCGTACTGACCGACCGATCACCAGCCTCCATTTTGGCGACACGCGATTGGCTGGATCCACAGCGCTTGGCCACGTCCGTCTGGGTCATTCCGAGGCGTTCGCGCCACCGCCGAAGGCCGGCCGCAAGAGCCAACTTCGTTTCGATGAATCGCTGCTCCTCGACAGACAGGTCCAAGAATGTGGTGGAGTCTCCGACCACCCAGCCATCTCGTTCGAGGCGCCGTCGCTTCTTCTTGTCCACAGGGCCGACCTCCCTCTGTCTAGGTCAATTGACGAAATCTTTGAAGCCGCCGTCTGCAGTCAGTCAGAACCGACCGGGGCGTCGTCGCCGTCTTCTTGCTGAAGACCTCCAGAATCACCACGGCATCAGCCGCCAAGTGATACATGATGCGCCATGTCTGGTCGCCGTCCTTAACGCGCAACTCGTGGCATCCGGTTCCAAGCGTGAGCATGGGCCGCGAAACCGGCAGCCCCAACGATTCGCCTTGCTGCAAGCGCCGCAGCAGGAAGCCCGCATCAATCCTGGCAGCAGGGCTGAGCGGGGGCGATTTCACCTCCCCACGCAAACAGACCAGGGACTTGTCACGCGGATTCATGAGACAACAGACTATGTCACATAGGACATATTTGCAAGAAACAGCCTAACAGGGCAATGCAGCGGATCGGCTGCGCCGACCGCTGCTTGCTGACGTTAGGCGCCAACGGTAGACAAAAGAGATATGAAATGCCCAGTAACGGGGACTCTGAACGAACCGGTCGTCATGAGACCTGTCGAAACGGTTGGGGCAGGAACAAGCATTGGGGGTACTTCTTGAGTCTGAAGAACTGTCTAGCGACGACGCTTCTTACCGTGGTCGCAGTCGTGTCAGCCTCGTTCTGGGTGGACGTCGGAGAAACGATGAGGGCGCAAGGCGATGACGACGGCTTCGCACGGTTCGTTGGGACATGGCAGCTGGAGTCCTGGAGAGACACGTTGGCGGATGGCACGTCCAGGAGCAACGCACATAGCGAGGCGTACCTGATATACAGCAGACCACGACATATGTGTTTCATGGGCATGGATCCGACCCGGCCTGAATGGGTGTCCAGATTCGCCCCAACACCAGCTGAACTTTCGACCACCTATGGCGGGATGATCGCGTACTGCGCTCAGGTCGAGATCAATGCGGCTGGCGGCTACGCTCTACACCACATCGGAATTGACAACGTGCCCAACAGCATAGGAATGACACGGAAACGAATGTTTGAGTTCTTGGGACCCGACCGGCTCGTACTCGAGGTCGACCCCGCAGAGCTGCCAGAGGCCATCGTGGGCATGACGTTGATCTGGCGGCGGGTGAATGACTGACGAAGCCGAAGGCGGCCGCTGTAGACGTTCGGTCAGAATGATCGTTGCAGACGGGGGGGAATCGAGGTCATAGATGCGCCACGCTCGTCGGTCGCGCAAGTGTTTGCACTGCGGTTCGATCATCGCTTGTTCTCGAATGCACACGCCTAACAGACCGTTGCAGCGGACCAGCTCCGCCGGCCGCTGAACGCTGACGTTCGGCGGAACGGAATCCCGACGAAGGGACAGATGTACCAGTCATGAGGATACGGTGCTAAAGTGAAGGTTCGTGAGGTGATTCGAATGCTCGAGGACGACGGATGGATTCTACTGATCACGAGAGGGAGCCATCGACAGTTCAAGCATCCGGCGAAACCCGGACGCGTGACCGTGAGCGGGCAGCTTGGTGACGATATGCCAAAGGGCACGCTGGCGTCCGTCAGGCGTCAGGCGAGGCTGAAGCGAGAAACATCATGAAGAAGCTGTGGTACCTCGTCCGGATCAACAAGGATCCGGACAGCGACTGGGGCGCATCGGTTCCTGATCTTCCCGGCTGCGTCGCCACCGGTAAGACGATCGACTCCGCACTCCGGCGGATCCAGGGTGCGATTGAGCTTCATCTGGAGGGTATGCGAGCGGATGGCGCTCGGCCCCCTCGACCGCAGCAGCGAACCGTCGTACCTAACCGGACGGCCCGACAGGTGAATTTCTACGCGACCGTAGAGGTCGCTGCGTGAGAAAGCCAGGGATTCCAGGAGGTGGTCCGCCGAACAGCGGCTTGCAGCCGACGCCGCGGAGTCCTTCCGACGTGGCGCGGCTGAAGCTGAACGTTAGACACACGACAACATGCAACCAGTTCCCTCGACCGTAACCAAGACGTACCCGCAGCGAGGACCGCTTCAGCAGTTTCGCTTCGCGGAGGGTACGGCATTCAGGTGCTTCCGATGCGGCGAAACGAAGAAGTCCAAGTTGATCACGGTCTACGGCGGGGATTGGTCGAAGCGCCTCTGTAACGGTTGTTGAACGGTTGTTAAACGGTTGTTACGGCTTCCTCCTCTCGCTCTACGACATCAAGGCTGGCACCAGAGCGGAAGATGAACGCGCCGAGGAGTTGGCGGCCGCCCTTCTTTCGACCGTCGCCCTGGACGGCCGGCGACAGGCAGAGCGTTTGTACCGGACCGCCGAGAAGCGAGCGGAACAGCTCTCTCCACAAGCCGTGCGGTTCATCGCCACCGCCGAGCATGTGGCCGGGCGGCTCGAAGAGGCTCCGCAGCTCGAGTGTGGTCACCGGCAGTGATCGGTCTCTGCAAGGCTGTTGAGGCGCAGGTCGTCGCCCGCGTTCTCGTACCACTAGCCAGCAAGGCCGGCGGCTCGGACTTGAGTGCCGACAAGAACGACAAGGACATTGGGCGAGTGGCAGCATTCTGTGCAGACCCCACACGAAAGTCGCCCGAGTTGGGGACGTTCTTGCATTTCTTGCAGACAGCGATTCACAGTCGGGAGCGCCGGGAGACGAGCGCTCTTCTTGGCGACTTTCTGAGGCTCACTGGGGAGTGGACCGGTTCGAACTGGCTCCTCGATTCGACGGCGTTCCATCGCTCTCTCACGGTGTTGACCGCGGACTTCGGGAATCGCGCAGCGCACATCGATGAGCTTGGCAGACAGGACTACCTCGGCTGCCGGCAACTCGTGATCGGTACGGAAGGAGTCGTGTGGAGACTCCTTCTTGCGACGGAACGCCACAAGCGAAGTTCAGCGCGGTGTCTAACAACCGGTTGCAGCTGCCGGCGCTGAACAGGAACGTTGGGCGGACGGAATATGGTCGTTTGCCATGATGGAGAAGAACAACAATAACTACCGGCACCACGGTGTGTGGGATGGAGCCACTGGCGACTGGAGGAGCAGAATCGCAGGACGACGGATCAAGGGACGGGACGACGCCTGCGAGAACGGATGAGGAGGTAAAAACGGGTGTATATGGGTCACGTCCTGTCGATCCAGTGCCGTGGACGCCGTTTCAGGTGGGCAACCGCCACAACCACTATCTCGGCAGCCCGGAGTCGGTAGACGATTTGATACGGGAACCTGCTCACCAGTACGCGCCGGGTCAAGCCGTCAGGAGAGACGGGACTCCCCAGTTCGGGACTGGACTCGATCTGCGAGAAACTCGTGGCAACCGCGTCAAGGAGGTCACCCCCAAGACCGGGGCGCTGTCGCTCGCACCAGCGCACGGCCTCCGCCAATTCGTCGGAAGCCGGCTGGGCCGTCCGGACGTTCACCGACCGAGGATCTCTCGTTCGATCCTTCGCTTGACGTCCAACCAGGGTTCGAGTTGGACCGTACCTCCCTCGATCGCAGAGACCCGATGCTCGATCTCCCGGGACCAGGCGTCTTCGGTGTCTGGGTCGGCAGGACCATCGAGGCTGCCGAGTAGTTCTGTCGCGAGTTCGGCTCGAGCCTTGAGATCAAGACGCAGGGCTTCGGCCAGGACGGCTTGAGCGGCCTTGGTCATGACCTCGATTGTACGTCCGGACACGACGCCCAACAAGGGTTTGCAGCGGACGCCGGCACGGGGTCGCTCAGCCGGCGCCGCTGAAACCTGACGTTGGGCGCACGAACATCTTGCCGCCGGCGTTGCCAAGGAGCCGACAGAAACGTACAATTAACGGTACATCACGAGGTGCATCATGAGTGAAGTGCCCAAGCTCGTACCGGTCAGCGACCTCCGCCAAGATGTGGCCGCGGTGCTCAAGCGGTTGCAGGCATCGGGAGAACCGATGGTCATTACGCAACGAGGCCGAGCCGCAGCCGTTCTGCTGAGCGTTGAGACCTACGAACGACGCGAGCGAGAGCTACAAATGCTGCAGTTTCTGGCCCAGGGCGAGAAGGATATCGCAGCGGGCGAGGGTGCCGGTTTGGACGAGGTCCTGGCCGATGCCGACCGAGTGCTGGCGGCTGACTGACGGTGTCGGTCAGATTCACTGCCACGGCGCGGGCACAGTTTCTGCAGGGGCTTGCGTACATCAAGCGCGACAGTCCGACAGCGGCGCGTCGACTGCGGGTACGAGCGGAGGCCGTCCTGCGCCGGCTCAAGCGGCATCCGAAGTCGGGACGCCGGATCGCCGAATTCCCCGAGCTGCCGTACCGCGAGATCGTCGTGGCGCCGTACCGGTTCTTCTATCGCAAGAGCAAGGACGTGGTGTGGGTCGTGGCCGTGTGGCATGGCGCTCAGCTTCCAACAGCGCCGAAACGCAACACGTTAGCCAGGCAATCGAGCTTCCGGATATTCTGTGGCAGAGGAATCCGCGATGACCTGGCAGGATCACATCACCGTCGACCCCGCCGTTGTTCACGGGAAAGCCTGTATCCGAGGCACCCGGATCCCCGTTACAGTCGTACTGGCCAATTTGGCGGCGGGCATGACCGCCGACGAGATCATCCACAGTTATCCCAGCTTGAGCCACGAGGCCATTCAGGCCGCACTTGACGTACGCTGCGGACCTCGCCGACGAGCGGGTGCTGCCGCTCCCCGCGTAGGGGATCATGCGGGCCAAGCTCGACGAGAGCATGCCCAACGAGGCGGCGGTGGCTCTTCGTGCAGCCGGCTGGGATTGCGACACCGTTCACGATGAGGGCCTGGGTGGCGCCGAGGACTTGCGACTGGGCGAAGTATGTCGCGCCGAGTCCCGGGTCCTGTTCACGCTTGATCTGGACTTTGCCGACATTCGGGCGTACCCGCCGGGCGAGTACGTTGGCATCGTTGTGCTGCGTCCGCCGAAACCGAGTCGGGACGCCGTGTTGAGTCTGCTGGACCGAGCCCTTCCGGTGTTGTCGAGCGAGTGGGCTGAGCACTAATCGTGGATTGTCGAACCGACACGGATTCGGACACGAAAGTCCGGGAAGGCGCGTCGGAACTCCGTCGTGAGTCTTGCCAATACGTATATACATTCGTATACTGATTTGTGCGGTTCACGTGGGATCCAATCAAGAGTCAGGCGAACTTCGAAACACGCGGATTCGACTTCGAGTTTGCGACGCTGATTTTCGAGGACCCACCGTCGAGGTGGAGGACCGCAGGCGGGACTACAAGGAGCGGAGGATGGTCGCGATCGGCGTTGCCGACGGGATTCATCTCACCGTGGTCTATACGGACCGGCGTGCTCCTGACGACCCGTACCGACGAATCATCTCCGCCCGAAGGAGCAATCGGCGTGAACGTCAAGTCTACCGCGCGGCGACCTAAGGCCACTGAGAAGCCGAGCAGGGGGCGTGCGAACCTGCGACGGCTCCGACGCATCCCTGAGGCCGAGATGGCCCGCACGTCCCCTCCCGAGCTGGAGGACCTTCCGCCCGACTTCTGGGTCGAGGCCGTCGTCGTGCCGGGCCCGAAGAAGGCGATCTCGCTGCGTGTCGATCAAGACGTCCTGGACTGGTTCCGAGAGACCGGGCCGAGGTATCAAACCCGGATGAATGCCGTGCTTCGCACCTACGTTGCCCAGATGCAGGATGACGAGAATCTGAATACAAAGCGGAAGACCAAACGGTCTAACAAGCGTTTGCAGCCGTCGGCGGCCGGTGACGACTCTGGCCGCCGCGGCTGAAACGCGACGTTCGACGGATATCTCATGAAACGCCAGGCTTGACTGTGTTACATTGTCATACAT
>CALBET010000545.1 GCA_937888665.1 uncultured Acidobacteriota bacterium | reverse complement strand
CGGTGGAGTCAGTCAGCCTGAAAGACCCACGGCTTGGTATCTACCAACGATGCCAGGAGCTCATCGCGGCGAATGGCGTCACCAAGGGACGCATCCAGCTGGCGCTCGCACCCAGCGAGGACCAGGCCGGGCTCACCGTCAACGAGTACGAGACCTTGCTGATGCGGCACGATCTGGCCGAAGTGCTGCGGGATCCACTCCGGTTCATGGCGGAGAAAAGTCGCCACCTGCTCGCCGACCCTCGGTCGATCCCGAACAAGACAATCGACTACGCCAAGTACGACATGGTGCGGGTATTCAACGAGCTCGTCGATGCGTTGCGTCTCAGCGACTCGGTCATCGAAAAAATCGTGTCCCGCTTCTTCGGGGCGCCAGCCCGGCACTTTCTTCGCATGAAGCGCTCGGTCAGCCTCCCGGTGTCCGACCGGCACACCCCCGGCGACGGCCGCGTCGCGGAGGGCCAGTATCAAAGTCCGATCCTGGTTCAGTGGCGCCGGTCCGAGCCGCGGACCAGGCTGGTCGACATCACCCTGACCCGGTTCCAATAGCGTCTTCCTTTCGCGCGACAATCCCTGCCGAACACGCACCATGCGGGTCTCCCCGCTGGCGGTTCACGGCCCGGCCGTCAACGCGAGGACCGCATACGACGTGGCGACGCCCTGGCTGCCCTCACAGACTCGGGACCCCGATTTCGGCTCGCAAGTTGCGCATGGTGCGCCTGAGCAGGGGGGTGACGCCCCCCGCACTCAATCGACTCAGATGCGCCTGCACCATCCGAAACGTGCTCAGCGGATCGTCGCCGTTGTCCACGGCTCGGGCGAGTCCTCGCACGCTCGTCCGGAGCCGGGCCGATTGGGCGTCCTTCCCCAGCCATCCCGCGTAGCGTTCAAGCTCGCCGACTAGTCGGCGAACCGCGTTGTCAGCCGGCGCACCGGCCTCTGTCGTATCGTGTGTCATCGCTGGTCTGACGGGACGGGAATTCCAGGGGCACGCGAAACTGCGGCAAGACCGAGGAACCCGGAATCCGTGCCACCGCGGTCCGAGCGACCTCTCTTCGTGAACATGTCGTTACGCATCCTCAAAATGGAGCGAATCCCGCAGATTCTGGACAGCTCGGTAGAAATACAGTTTGGTCGGTCGCCTGCCGCCGAATCGATGCTTCCTCAAGATTCCGATTTCGTCCTCGGTCGCATCGCTGCAAAGCCGGGGGTCGGCGAGAAACTCTGCCAGACCACGGCCCGGGTCGACCTCCGCGGTGGCGTCGCGCTCGTCGAACCCGAACGTGCGGTCCGGGTTGTCGACGAGTTCCCCGTTGAGCTTGACATCGAGACGCAGGTTGTCCAGGTCGACATCCCACCAGTCCACGAGCGGGTCGATGAATGCGACGCAGTTCTCGTTCGAGACCTGGAACACATCTGTGTCCAGGAACTCGAGCACGGTGACCCGCATCTCTTCGTGGCTCCGGCCTCCCAAGCGCTCGGCCAGCCGCATCCACTTCGCGCCATCGAGTTGCTGGCGCGCGACCCTTTGCACCACCTCCAGCAGCGTTTGGGCGACGAGGCGCTCGAGAGTCCCGAACGGTTGTGCCTCGAAGACGGCGCTGACTGCGTCGCGCGTTTCCGGCCTGCATTTCCTCAGGACCAACTGACGAAACTCCCGGAAGAGCGGTTCCGGGACCTGGCCGAGGCGGCGCCGGATGGCGTCCGTCCGCTCGACTTCGGCGAGTCTGCCCAGTTCTCCCGCGGCCAGCCCGAGAAAGGACTCCATTCGGGCGTAGATGTCCGTGCGGTCACGCCGTGGAGGCGGCTTCCGCCTCGTCAGCAGCTGGGAAACATAGGACTCCGTGACCTGGACCGCGCGAGCAAGATCCTTCTGCCCATGGCCCAACGTCGTGAGTCGCGATCGCACCAACGTCGAGAAATTCAAGGTTTCAACTCTTTGAATTAACCGCTTTGGTAAATATTACGGCGTTATTAACGAGTGTATACCATGTAAACATTCAATAATTGACAACGCATGGTAAACTTTATCCTTACACTGCCGCGTCGACTCCAGCGAAAACCGCATCGAGTCGGCACTCGGGCTGACGTTGGAGGTCGTCTCCGGCGGGAACTCTGCCAATCTCGACTGGGCCCGACTCCGGCCGCGACCGGCTCACGGTCGGCGCCGAGATAACGTTCCAGGTGAACTACAGCGCCCTGGTCCGAGCCATGCCCTCGCCCTTCGTCAGCAAGGTCATGCGCACGCCATCGGACGCATCGGGCCGGCTGCGGGCGGCGGCCATGTCCCGCAGCACCACGCCTGCGTCCAGGGGGGAACCGTCCGCTTCGGGCCAATGCTCACGCGACGCGCGTTTCGCACATCACACGTCAGACAGGAGACTCCATGAACACGACCCATTGCCCGAACTTCAACCATAACCGTCCGAATCCGTCCGTGGGCTTCTGTCCGAGTTGCGGCAACGTGGTCAACGATAGCATCGCCGCCAAAGACTGCTCCGAACAAGCGCATGCCGGCGCCCGGATGCACCGAACGCGATTCTGCGTGGATTGCGGCGAACAACTGATCGCCTCGTAGGACACGGGCTTCATGCCTGAGCCCGTCGTCGCCAGGGTCGCCTGCTCTCGTGCTTCGTCAGAACCGTGCGCTCTGGAGCACGAGACTCCACGGTCGACCTGGCGCGGCGCGCGGTCATCGCCAGAGAGCTATTCCGAGCGTCCGGAACGGGGTCTGCCGACCACGCCGCGGCGGCCCCCGGCGGCCGTGGGATCCGCTCGTCCAGCCGGTCCGGCCTGGTCCTCCGCCGTGCTACATGCCCCTTGCGAGGATCTGCACTTCGGTCTCACCCTCTTGCCGCTCGCCGGCGCCGACAACCACGAACACGTGCGTTTCCGTCGCGGCGATGTCACGGGCCGGTGCCGAGGTCATGAAGCGACCGGCGGCGGTGGGCACAGAAGGGTTCGAGATGTCGACGATGGTGATACCAGCCTCCGTATCGGCGACGAAGACGTGCGAGCCTGACATCGCCACGCGATCGGCGCGCCCCGGCGTTTCAAAGGTCGCGGCCTTCACCGGCGCGGCGGGGTTGGTCGCGTCGTAGATCTGCAGGTTGCCTCCCCCGGCGCCCGCGAGGATGCCGGACGGCTCGCCGACCTCACGCTGCACTTCGATAAAACGCGGTGACGCCGGTGCATGCAGGATGCCGACCGGGTCCGGCTCTCCGGGTCGGGACAGGTCGAACACATACAGACCCGTCGGCGAATCGGTGGCGTAGGCCATCTTGCCAGAGGTCACGACGTCGCGGGCGTAACCGTCCAGAAAAAACGACCCGGCGCCCCTCGGGGCGGCCTCGTCCGAGACGTCGACCATCACCATCCCCTCCATGTGGTCGATCAGCACGACCCGGTTCTCGTAGACCGCCCCGATCTTCGCCTGCCCCAGCGTCTTGTGGTTCCCGAGCACCCGTGGCGATGCCGGGTTCGAGATGTCGACAATCGCCACCCCGAAGAAGTTTGCTCCGACATAGGCTCGGTCGCCGCGGATCCGGAAGCCCCAGATCTCTTCCGGCAACTCGACGGTCCCCTGGCGCATCGGCGACGCAGGGTTCGAGACGTCCCAGATGGTGAAATCCGTGTGCCGGGACACGTAGGCAAAGTCGCCCTGCACGCGAACATGTTCGACCGGACCCGGAAGGGTGCCGACCTGGGTCAGCGTGACCGGCTGCGCCACGGCCAGCCGTGGCCCATGGCTCGCCGCCAGCAGGATCGCGGTCAGCGCGACACGGGTGAATCCGGCGCATGCGGCTCTCCGCGACCGGGTGCGAGTCGTCGTCACGGTTGTCCTCCCTCGGCAATCCGGTACAGCTTGGACTGTGTTCGCAGTATCAGGCTGCCCCGGGCCACCGCAGGGGTGGCCAGGGTCATTTCATTCATCGGGTTGGTGTGCAGGATCTCGAACTCGGGGCCAGCCTTCACCACGAAGGTCTCGCCATCTTCACTCAACAGGAAGATCTTCCCGTTGTAGGCCCACGGCGATGCGGTGAACCCGTTTCCGATCTCG
This sequence comes from uncultured Acidobacteriota bacterium, assembly GCA_937888665.1. Lineage (GTDB taxonomy): Bacteria > Acidobacteriota > Vicinamibacteria > Vicinamibacterales > UBA8438 > UBA8438. The sequence goes on along the minus strand of CALBET010000545.1, from coordinate 957 downwards.
AGGCGCTGTCGCCGGTACACCTCGTCCCCATTCCGAGCATCATGCGCCACCAGAAAACCGCGGTCGAGCAACGTGTAGTAGTAGTCGCCGTACACCAGTGCTGATGTGTTGTACGTGCCAAGCAGCGGGTATGCCCAGGCCACGTCGTCAGACGACGCCCTGGCGCCCGGAAAGCCTGACGACAACCCGGTGCGCATATCCTCGTCCGACCAGATCGAAATGTCGCCAGACGCGCCAGGTTTCACCACGTACACGGGGCGCAATCCACCGCCCGGATACCCGGAACTGATGTACAGAAGGCCATGTTTGGCGAACGGCGTCGGAATGGTCAGCCCAGACATTCCGTGAATCTCCCACACGAGATTGCCGTCGACGTCATAGGCACGAACCCCCTGCGTGCCGGCGGTGACAATCTCGGTACGCTGGTCGTTCTCCCAGACGAACGGTGTCGCCCAGTTCTGTCCTCGCTCCGCTCGTTCCACCCGCCAGATTTCCTGGCCGGTGTTCTTGTCGAGCGCCACGATGAACGACGACGTCACGTTGTCGTTCACGATGTACAGCCGGTCGCCATGCAGGGCCGGCGACGCGGCCGACCCGAATCCAAGGGTGGTTTCGTAGGCACCCAGATCAGTCGTCCAGACGGTTTCGCCGCTCATATTGAGCGCGCCCACCACCCCGGCGCTGCCGAAGTAGGCGTAGACCCGCCGGCCGTCGGTGACCGGGGTTTCTGAGGCAAAGCTGTTCTTGATGTGCCGGGCGATACCGGGCGTGGCACTCTGCAGCTCTCGCTCCCACCGCACGGCTCCTGTTGCGAAATCGATGTTGTACACGACCCACCGGTGATTCGCGACGGACCGGGTGGCGCCATTGTCATCACCGGGGTCGTAGAGCCCAGGTATCGGATCAGGCTCCTCCCCCGCGCTGATGGCAGATGTCACGAAGATCGTGTCTTCCCAG
>CALBET010000544.1 GCA_937888665.1 uncultured Acidobacteriota bacterium | reverse complement strand
TGCTCGATCCACACCCCTTGGGCCACCCGATTGAACATGCCTTGGCGGTCGGCTCCTTTGGCCTCGGTGAGCGCGTCGCGGACCTGCGCCATGTAGTCGGCCTTGTTGAACAGGTGGCCCGCGGAGTAGGCGTCGGTCAGGAAGTGCTCTCCAAACGCGTTGATCGCACGAGCTTGTTGGTCCAAGGCGGCGATGGTCCCCGGGTCGACGCTTGGGCGACTGCGGAACTCCGCGGCGAGCTGGGCTTCTCCGAGGGCATTCCGAAAGTTCCCCTCCCATGTCGAGCCATTGTCCGCCGTGCCACTGCCAGATTCGGGGACCAGGGCTTCGTTGCTCGCACCGAAGTGGCTGTTGTTCTCTTGGGCAAGCCGGGTGTATTCACCGCCGGTGATCTCGTCCCACTTCTCCGGAGAGACGGAGCCGGGATTCGCGATCTCCATCCGCAAGTGCTCAAGGATGACCTGAAAGTGCCGGTCGTCGTCGTAGTGCATGGCATCGAAGGAGGCGTAAAAGTCGGCCAGCGCGTTGATCTCTCCGACGGTCACCTGCTCGCCATGCATCTCGATGACGCCTCCGTGCTCGGCACCGTCGCCGATTTCCACGTGCTCTCCGGACTCGAACTGGGCCTCGAATCCCGGCTCTTCCTCCTGCGGGACTGTAGCGCGGAGCTCATCCATCGCCGCCTGGTTTCCAAGTCGGCGAGCCGGACCAGCGACCCAAGCGCGAAAAAAGGACGGCGGGCCGAGCACTGAGGCGCAAGAGCGCCAACACACCCCTGGCAAACCTCGTCTTCTCCGGCGCCCTCAGTTTTCGAGCCGAGCGCTGAGGTCAGGGCGTTCCTGGGCAAGAAGCAAGGGCCAAGCGTACTTTAGTACGTGCAGAGCCCGAAGCGACGCAGTCCAGGGACTTCCTGGACCAGCGATCGCGCTCGAAAAAAGTGGAGGTGGCGGGAGTCGAACCCGCGTCCGAAGTCGCTCAGCGAAAACGTCTACGTGTGTAGCCTCCGCTTAGCACCCCCGGTCAGCGCGGAAGCAAACTGACACGAGTTCGTCGGCGACTTCAGGATTATTTATTGTCCCCTAACCCCCGCGCCGCGGAAGAGAATCAGGACTATCCAGGTAAATTATGCCCAGATGCAGCCCCTGGCGCTCCACATCCGAACAGCTGGGTCCGAAGACCGTCACAATAGCCTGATTAGGCTACCGCGCGCACAGCGAAGTTGTTGTTGTTATTGGCAACTACTTTGTTTTGCACGTTGTTTAACGAGGATGACGCACAACCTCGACACGCAGTTTCCTGCCTACCACAACCCCGTCGAAACCCTTGCACCCCCGTAGAACGTTTGCGAAGGACACCTCGACCGGGACGGGCCGCTCGACGATGTCGCTTACACCTTCAGTATTGTCACCGCTGTCGCCGCGTCAAGCGCGCTACCCTGCGACCATGCGGCAATTCGAATCGGAGGGTCCCCCTCGCATCGTATTTGGGAGGGGCAGCGAAGGCCGGGCCCGCGAGGAGCTGACGCGGCTGGGCGCCAAGCGGGTGTGGGTGTGTTGCAGCGCGCGCTACCGAGCCGATGCAGAGCGGGTCGCAGCCGCCCTGGGGCCGCTGTGGGTGGGGACCTTCACCGAGGCCGAGCCACAGGTGCCCCACCAGACGGCTGCGGCGGCGGTTCAGAGCGCCCTGGGCTGTGAGGCCGACTGGCTGCTCGCTCACGGCGGGGGGACCGCCATCGGCACCGCAAAGGCGGTCGCGCTGGAGCTCAAAGTGGGGGTCGCCGCGATCCCGACGACCTATGCCGGATCAGAGATGACCGACATCTGGGGGGTCACCCGCGACGGGGTGAAGACCACGGGGCGCGACCCGCGGGTTCGGCCTGGACTGGTGATCTACGATCCAGATTTGTTGCAACGGTTGCGACCAGAGGTGGCGACCACCAGCCTATTCAATGCCCTGGCGCACAGCATCGAGGCTCTGTACTCCGCCGATCCCGAGATCCGCAGCACCGCCGAAGAGAGCGCCGAGGCGATCCTGTCGGGGCTCACCGACGGCGGAGCCGGCGAGGCCCTGTATGGCGCGATGCTGGCGGGCAAAGTCCTGGGCCAGGCGCCGATGGCCCTTCATCACAAACTCGCCCATGTCCTCGGAGGAAGCTTCGGTACGCCCCATGCCTCGACGCACACGGCGCTGCTGCCGTACACCACACACTTCAACCTGAAGGCGGATCCGCAGGCGAGCGCGGCACTCGCCCGGGCCTTCGGAACGGCCCATCCAGCGGCGTTCCTGTGGGACCTCGCTGACCGCTTGGGCGCCCCGACGTCCCTCGATGCACTGGGTTTCGGTCACAATAAGATCGATGAGGCCGTGGGCCTCGCCTTGATGAAGCGCTACGCCAACCCCAGAGTCCTGACCGCCGACAGCCTGCGAACGCTCCTGAGCGCAGCGGTGGATGGCGACCGGCCCTCGGAGACCCCTTGAGTGACCTTGCGTATCAGACTGGATTCGGCAACGCCCTGACCTCCGAGGCGCGCCCAGGCGCGGTCCCGACCCAACAGAACAGCCCCAAGGACGTGCCACACGGCCTGTACGCCGAGCAGATCAACGGCAGCGGCTTCACGGTGCGCAGGAGCGAGAACCAGCGGGTCTGGATGTACCGACTTCG
>CALBET010000543.1 GCA_937888665.1 uncultured Acidobacteriota bacterium | reverse complement strand
TCCGGGCTCACCGATCAGGACGGGATTGTTCTTAGTCCGGCGCGAAAGGATCTGCACGACCCGCTCGATCTCGCCGTCGCGACCCACGATCGGGTCAAGCTGTCCCGCGCGTGACATCTGCGTCAGGTCGACGCCAAGCTGGTCCAGCGTCGGCGTCCGAGCCGAGCGCTGACCGGCAGCTGCTGTCTGCTGACCTGGCTGTTGAGTCTGGGCCAGGATGCGCGTGGTCTCACCACGCACCCGCTCCAGGTTCACGCCAAGGCTCTCCAGCACGCCTGCTGCAATACCTTCGCCCTCGCGAACGAGACCGAGCAACAGGTGCTCAGTACCGATGTATGAGTGCGAGAGGCGACGCGCCTCATCCACAGCCAGTTCAATCACCTTCTTGGCGCGCGGCGTCAGACCGATTTCTCCGGTCGACTGGCGATCGCCTCGTCCGATGATGAACTCCACTGCGGAGCGCACCTTGTTGAGCTCTACACCCAGGTTCGAAAGCACTTTCGCGGCCACGCCATCGCCCTCACGGACGAGGCCAAGCAGCAGGTGCTCAGTCCCGATGTAGTTGTGGTTGAAGCGCTGGGCTTCTTCCTGTGCGAGCGTCAAGACACGCCGCGCACGCTCAGTAAATTTATCGAATCGGTCAGCCATGGGGGCCTCCGCTCGTCTCCGAGTTCAAGGCTATCACAGGGTTATTCCAGCAACGAGAAACGGCTCATTGGCCATCACGGAACCAAGCCAACGCCGCTCAAATTGAGCGACACGCTCCCTGGCTTCCAGCACATTATTTCGTGTGGCCCGTGCCACGTCTGTGCGGGAAAACCCTGAGACGCTCGTCAAATCAGCCTCCGCAAAGCCCCAGTGGCCGAAACGAAGACAGGGCCGGCAGTACCGACCCTGTCTTCAAATCCGTATCGACGAACCGCCGACACGGGTCATTGTTCCTAATCTTACTCGGCGGGCTGCTCCTCCTCGGAGTCTTCCACCTCAGCCGCTGGCTCTTCCGCTTCCGCGGCAGCCTCGGGTGCTTCTTCTGCGGGTGCCTCGGCTGCAGGCTCTTCAGCGGCCTCTGGCTCAGCAGCAACTTCCTCGGCCACAGCCTCTGGTGCCTCTTCGGCGTCTGCCTCAGCAGCGGGCTCCTCGGCGGCGGGCTCCCCGGCGGCGTCAGGCGCCTCCTCGGCAGCTGCCTCTTCGACTACCTCTGGCTCAGCAGCAACCTCTTCAACCACGGCCTCGGGCTCGGCGATCGCAACCTCGGCGACGGGCTCCTCGACAGGCTCATCGTCGGTTGAATCTTCTTGGCGAGCCTGTGCCTGCTGCATGGCCTGCTGCATGGCGGTCAGCACCGGGCCAGTGTCCGGCGCGGCGACAGGAGTAGTACCTCCGCCGCCGGTGCTCGCCGCTGCCGGCCGGGATGCGGCCTCCTGGGCCCGAACCACCACCTGCTCAGCCTCCGTGGTGCGCCGCTGCTCAAGGCGCGCCTCAATGGCGATCGTCTCTTCAGCGAACTTCTCACGAGCGTCATCGTTCAGGCTCATGATCCGGCCGTCGCCATCAAACTGCCAGCCGCGCAGCTCAGCCTCACTGCGAGCCTCTCGCAGCGACAGCCCCAGCCGGTGCCGGTCGTGCTCAATTCGCACGATCTTCAGCGGCACAACGTCGCCGTCTTCCAGCACTTCTTCTGGATGGGCAATCCGGCGATCGACGATCTCGGAAACATGCACCAGACCCTCCACCGGGCCAGGCAGGCGAGCGAACGCGCCGAACGGGACCAGCTTCGTAATCACGCCGGGGACAACATCGCCCACCGCGTACTGCGTGATCATCTGTTCCCACTGCTCAGGCGAAGCACGGCGGATCGAGAGCGCGATCTTCTTGCTCTCCTTGTCCACCCGCAGGATGTAGACGTTGACCTCGTCGCCAATCTTGAAGAGATCCTCCGGCGTCGCGTTGCGGTCCCACGACAGCTCTGAGAGGTGCACGAGGCCGTCTGCCCCGCCCAGGTCCACGAAGACACCGAAGTTGCGAATCGAAGCAACCGTACCGGTGCGAATCTCGCCCTCAGCCAACTCATCAAGCAGGCGGTCTTTCTGTTCCGCACGCCACTCCTGGAGCGCCGCACGCTCAGAGAGAATCACGCGATTGCGGCGGCGGTTGATCTCAATCACCTTCAGCTGAAGCTCACGCCCCACCTGCGCGGACAGCGGGTTCGTCCCATCCGAACCGGGCTTCGCGCCAACAACCTGCGACATCGGGATGAACGCGTTCACGCCCTCCACATTCGCCAGCAGCCCGCCCTTGTTGAATCCAGTAATCTCCGCTTCGAAGACATCGCCCGTCTCGAAGCGCTCCTGCAGCACGCGCCAACCCTGCTCACCTCGAGCACGGTCGATCGACAGCCCAACCTGGCCAGCGGCAGTCTCGGGCTGAGTCACGTAGACCAGCACCGCTTCCCCCACCTGCACCTTCGTCAGCGGGTCCGCGCCCAGCGACAGCATCTCCTGCTGCGGCACCACGCCTTCCGACTTGAAGCCGATGTCCACCAGCAGGCCGTCCCGCTCGATCGTCATCACGTGGCCCTCAACAACCTCGCCACGCCGCAACTCGCGCAACTCGCCAGCGCCAACGCTCTCCAGGAGCGAGGCCATGTCCTCGAACGTCTCCTCCTCCGCCGCCACGGCGGTCGCCGTCACTTCGGGGGCTGCCGTCACTTCGGGAGCCACGGTCGCTTCAGGAGCTACAGTCGCTTCGGGTGTGGGGGTGGCCTCGGTGGCCTGTTCTTCAGCCGGTGGTGCCGGCGCGTCGGGGGTACTGCTCTCGGTGGTCAAACTCTAAACTGCCTTCTGTGGCGAAATTGCCACATTGCTGGGTGGACTCAAAGCCGCCTGATGTTATCACGCGCCCTTGTCTAGGACCGGCTTTCTCCCGGTTTTACCCTCGAACACACGACAGGCCACCCCAGAAGGGTGGCCTGTAAAGTCCTGGCGATGGCCTATTTTCCGCACCCAGTCACCCAGGCAGTATCGTCAGCGCTACAGCGTTTCACTTCCGTGTTCGGAATGGGAACGGGTGGGTCCGCCGCGCTCTAATCACCAAGAAACCTATTATCGGGTACCGGACCGCTCAATGGCAAGCGACTCGTCACATTGATTTCCGCCGGATATGACACCACGGATACCGAGGACGCCCAGACCAGCTCGCGCATCGCTCGCTCAGGGGCGTGGGACAAAAAAAGACGGGGCCTGTGGGCCCCGTCCTCAATCATTCTGGTAGCGGGAGAGGGATTCGAACCCCCGACCTTCGGGTTATGAGCCCGACGAGCTACCGCTGCTCCATCCCGCGCCGACCATCCAAACGCCGAACCTCGGCACATGCGTCCCCGCTCCGAACCGCGAGCGTCCAGGGGGACGGGTCGCAGCACGAGA
>CALBET010000542.1 GCA_937888665.1 uncultured Acidobacteriota bacterium | reverse complement strand
GGTTCAGGAACGCATAAATGTTGCGAACGACCCCCCGCATGTACGGAATGCGGTCCAGGTCGAGCACGCGGAAGTTGTAGAGGTAGACCAGGACCAGCGCGCACAGAAGCAGCAACTGCGACCACTGAGTGACGTCGCGCAGGAAGACACGGAGGTCTTTCACCAGCAGCGTCCGGCGCACGGTCGAGAGCGGCAGCACACCGGCGAGGCGGTCGAGCACGGCCAGTCGTGTGAAGCTCGTCTTGCGGGCCTCCTGCGCCTTGCTGAACCCAGAGAAATACCAGCGGTCGTTGGCCATCCGCAGCAGCACGGTCAGCCCCATGGCGGTCGTCCAGAGCGCACCGCCGTGCAGCAGGTCGTAGCCGCCCTGTAAACTGGCGAAAAGCGTCTCGCCGGCCCAGAACGACGGGAGCATCGGGGTGATGGGCGACTGAAGGGTCGCGAAGAACGCGGTCACGTCAGGCAACGACTCGACACGAAGCAGACGTTCCGGCTGCAGATACCGAAGCAACAGGACGATGCTGGCGGCGAACAGCAGACTCATCAGCATCAGGATGTCGCGGGCCCGCCGAGCGGGAAACAGGTTCACCAGCGCCAGCGTGACGCCGCTGCCCAGCGCAACCGGAATGACCGCGAACGGCAACACGGTCAACCCGGCGGTCAGATAGAACCCGGCCGGCGCGCACCGGGCGACGCCCACCCCGGTGAGCACCGGGAACAAGAAGACGACCACCATCCAGGACGATTGACCCAGCGTGCGCAGAAAGCGCGCGTGAAACAGTCGCGCCTTGTCGATCGGCGCGGCGAGCAGTAGCCGCAGGTCGTCCGAGAGAAAGAAGGTCGACAACGCGGTCACGATGCCACTGAACGCCAGGAAGGACAGCAACGTCAGGAACAGCCACGACAGGCCGAGCCGGAGCAGGAAATCGCCCAGCTCCGCGTACTGGTCGAGTTGCAGGGTGACCCAGAAACTGCCGCCAAACAGCGCGGCCATCACCGCGAGCCCGACACATCCGAACATCGCCAGCCGGAGCGAGTCACCTCGCTCGCGCCGACGCGCGCGGTTGCGAGAGGACCAGTACGACGGCAACAGGAGATACGGAAATGCGACGCTACCCATTACACAATCTCGTCGATCTCCTGCAGCCCGCTCCCACCAGTCAGTTTCAGGAAGACCGCGGTCAGCTGCGTGTCGTCGTGTCCCGGGGTGCCGGGGGTGGCGGCGTCGCCCGGGCTTGCCGCGAGTTTCCGCAGCTCGTCGACCGTGCCGCGGGCGATGATCTGTCCCTTGACGATGATGCTAATCCGGTCGCACATCTCCTGGGCGACTTCGAGGGTATGCGTGCTCATGAGAATGGCCACTCCCCGATCGGCCATCGTCCGGAACACCTGTTTGATGAGCTTCGCGCCCCGCGGATCAAGGCCCACCATTGGTTCATCCACCAGCACCGCTTGCGGCCGGTGGAGAAACGCGGCGCACATGACCAGCCGCTGCTTCATCCCGTGCGAGAACGCTTCGACGAGCTCATCCTTCCAGGGAGTCAATTCGAAAAGTCCGAGCATCTCGGCCACACGCACGTCCGTGTCACCACGACCGTCACCGTCGATCCCGTAGAGCCCGGCATGGAATCGAAGGAACTCCCCGGCGGTGAGCTTCTCGTAGATGAACGGCCGGTCCGGAATGAACCCGAGCGACCGTTTCGCCGCCTCCGGTTCGGCGGCGAGGTCGTGCCCATTGACCTCGATGCGACCCGCCGTCGGCTGCAGCAGGCCGGCGACCATCCGAATCGTCGTGGTCTTGCCAGCGCCGTTTGGTCCCAGGAACCCGTGGATTTCTCCCGCCGTGGCCTCCAGGGTGATCCCGTCGACGGCGGTGAACGCGCCGTATCGTTTGACCAGGTCGTGAATGGCGATCATCTAGCAGCCCGTGGCGAAAGTCGCGCGTAGCACCGAGACGCTGCCTGGCAATGACGCGCGCGGCCAGCACAAGGCGAGAAGAGGGAGAATACCGGCAGTATTCGACCGATGAACAACGCGGATCGGTGGGATGCAGCGCTCGTCGAATGCAGCGGGACTTTCATCACGGGCTGCTCGTGTCCTTCGCGCAACCGCACCAGCCCTCGGTATCGCGAGGGAGGGTGGGAATCGGGAACGCCGAGTTCGCGAGCGCAGTCGTCGGGGCCGCCATCAAGACCGCCGTCGAGTTCTCATCCAACTCCAGGTCCAGCACCCTCATCCGTACATTTCCGATGAGCGGCAGGATGGCGGCCTGGCGATCAAGCCCCCCGCTGGCCAGACGGACGTGCGTCCCGTCGGCCGGAAACTGGTTGAGCGTGGGATCCACCGGCAGCCACAGAGCCGCTCCCTCGTCCTCGAGGTAGACCTCTGGCCACGCGTGGTAGTAGAACGCGCCCCGCATCGACACAAGCCCGACCGCAATCCGGGTCGGGATGCCGAGGGCACGGGCCATCGCCACGTACAGCGCGGTATGCTCGTTGCAGTCGCCAATCTTGGTCCGGAGCACTTCTCTCGCGGACGGGAGCCCGATCGTGGGTTTCTTGTCGAGCAGCCCGTTGACGTAGCGAGTCAGCGCTTCGGCGCGCGCGTACGCGCCCTCCAGCTCCCCGGCCGCCAGCAGCGCCTCAGCCACGATGGCCGGATCGTCGCTCTCGATCAGCGGCTCCGGCGCCAGATAGCGCCCAGCGTCGGGATCGAGCGCACCCGGAATCGGTGTCTCGGGTCGCGTGATCTCGATCACGTCGCCATCCACGGTCTGGCCCGCCCCGACCAGGTCGGCACTCGACAGGTCCGCCCCCTCCAGACGTACCCGGAGCCGCCGCACGGCACGTGGGTCGTCGATACGCGGGAGGCCCCGCTCCGTCTCCGGCACGACCGCAGCCGCCTCCAGTAGATCGGTCTGCACGCGCCCGGGAACCGCCATGCTGGTCGCCCGGTCCGCGGACTCCCGAACCGTCAAGATGCCAAGCGGACTCTCTTCGCGCACCACCTCACCGGTATCGGTCACCCAGGCGGTCGTCCGGAGTCCGGCGAACGCCATGTCCACCCGGAACGCCGGCATGCGGGTCGTGCCCACACGGACCACCTCGCGATCTCTGACATCAAGCACAACCGGGGCGTTGCTGAGCGTCGCGGGGTCGAACAGCATCCACTCGTGCCGTGCGCCCGGGGCGAGCCCCTCGCTCGCCAGTCGGCGGCCGAGGTTGGCGGCGAGCAAGGGCGGCTCGGCCAGCATCCGCGTCTCGGTTCGCGTCTGCCCCCCGGCCGTCAGTTCGAGGGCCAGACGCCATGGTGTGGCCGTCGCCGACAGTCCGTTCAGAGTGCCGTCAGGCGCTGTTGGCGGCGAGCCGGCGAACTGGCCTTGGAACGGACCGTCCAGCCGACCGTCCACGGAGACGGGACCGGTACCGGGGTCAAGCGAGAAGGCGAAAGAACGGAGGGTGAACGTGTCGTCCACAAGTACGGTGGTCTGAATACGCGCTGCTGCCGTCGCCCCGAGCAGCGTCATCTCGAGCTGGCCATCCTCCTCGAACCGATAGCCCTCGCCGCCATCGCCCAGCGGGACAACCTGACGCACCGTGAACCCGATCTTGGCCCCGCGATAGTAGACCCCTCGCCACTGCGCAGACGCCCCGTATCGAGACAGATCGGTCGCAAGATTGACCGAGGCCTCAAGGTACGACCGGTTGACGAGCACCGCCATGGTGGCGACCCAGGCGATGAGGACGAGGACCGACAGCGGCCGTGTCACCCATCGGGAGAGCGGGCCGGGTATCAGCCGGGAGAGGTGTCGACGCGCGGCCTGGGGAGGCATGTGCTGGTGCATGGGAGTCTACCGCGCTGGAGACGGCTGCAGACTTCGTGCCGTAGCCAGAACCGGCCGACAGCATCACAACAGGGGATTGGACCGCGTTGCACCGCCGGGAGTGCACGCACACTTACAGATCCGTAAGCGGCGAGAGGGGGCGGTGGGGTATCGTCACCGCGCGGGTCGGCGGTCGGGAGGGGCCGGGCGCGGTGCCAGCCACCGCCGCAGTTCGCGGCCTATCGGGGCGCGTCTTCCGGAAGAAACCGACGGAACCCCGGACCACGCGGACCGCCACGCCCACCCGGTCGGCCACGCATACCCCGCATCCGCACGATTTCCTGGTCGAAGGTCTCCATCTGCTCGGGGGTCAGAATCGCGGCGATCTCATCGTTCATCTGGGTCCGCTCGGTCTCGAACAGACCACGCACCTGCTCGTTGATCTCGCGCATGCGCTGCCCTCTGCTCTCGAAGACCTCGCGCAACCGGGCATCTTGGTCCTCTGTCAGCTCGATCTGGCCGGCAATCCGCTCGAGCAGCCGACCGGTCGGGGGCCCCGGTGGCCGTTCGCCGCGCGGGCCCCGTTGACCGAACCACGGCCCCGGCTCTTCCTGACCGAGCGGCATCCACGGTCTGAGGGCGACCCCACCCGCCACTCCGGCGACGAAGACGACGAGCACAAACAGACCGGCCCACACGCGCATGCTCGTGCTATTCATCGTGCGTCTCCCGGCCGCGAGAAGTCACTGCGCATTCCCCTCATCGGCGCTAGTCGTCAACACCGCTTCCAGCAGCGTCTCGGCGGTCACCTCGTCCTCCCAGAACAGCGCGAACGGGGACAACGTCTCGGCATCGTCTTCAACGACCCACTCGGCAACAAGGTCCGCGAACTCCAGTGGCTCGGCGGCCTCGGTCGGACCGAATCCGAGCAACGCCACCACCACCAAGGCCGCAGCCACCGGCGCCAACCGGAACGTCCAGGCTCTCCAGTTCAGCATGTCGAGCCAGCCTGGATCGGGTTCGACGGCAGCCATCACCAGACCGGCGAACCCCGCCGACGCCCCGACCCTCGGTCGGGACAAGAGCACGGCCGCCACCGCGTCCTGC
>CALBET010000541.1 GCA_937888665.1 uncultured Acidobacteriota bacterium | reverse complement strand
TGAAGCTTGCGCCACAGGGGGGCTGGGGCGAAAGGGCTGTTTGCTGTGGAGGGGGGAGGCTGGTTATGTGGCGCAGGCCTTCAGGCCTGCGATCTGAACAACGGTGGACCCAGCCAACGGTCGTGTCCCCACCCGTCCTGAGGCTGAGGCACGGGCTACCTGGGTGGTCGCGCACCGCGCCGATTCGCACGACACGATGCGCCCCTACCGTCGGTGCATCACGCGCGGCATGCCTGGGTACCGCGCGCCACCTCGAGCGACATCCGGCTCAGCCCTGACCGCTGAGGGCGCGTTTTCGCGACAAGCCGATACGGCGCCGTCGTGTGTCAACATCGAGCACTTCGACCTGGACCCGATCGCCAACCTTGACCACGTGGGTCGGGTCCTTGACGAAACGCGTGTCGAGTTCAGAGATGTGCACGAGCCCGTCCTGGTGGACACCGATGTCGACGAACGCGCCGAAGTGCGTGACGTTGGTGACCACACCTTCGAGCCGCATCCCGGGCTCGACATCGTCGATCGAGGTCACTCCGTCTGCGAAGCGCACCGGCTCGAATTCCTGCCGCGGGTCGCGGCCCGGCGCCACCAGCTCAGACAAAATATCGCGGGCGGTCGGGAGCCCGATCCGGTCGTCGACCAGGCTGTCCGGCGTCACCGTCCGTAGCAGGTCGCTCTTGCCCAGCAACGCCGCGGGTTGACAACCCAGACGGGACGCCAGCGCCCGCACCACGTAGTAACTCTCCGGATGGACCGCAGAGGCATCGAGCGGTTCAGACCCGTCGCGCACCCGCAAAAATCCGGCGGACTGCTCGAACACTCGCGCACCGAAGCGCGAGACTTTCAACAACGCGCGGCGCGAAGCGAAGCGGCCATTCGCGTCCCGGTGCGCCACGATAGCGTGGGCCAGTTTGGGACCGATACCAGCCACGTGGGAGAGCAGCGACGCTGATGCGGTGTTCACATCGACCCCGACACGATTTACAGCGGAGCCGACGACCCGGTCGAGGGCCGTCTTGAGCTGCGCCTGATTGACGTCGTGCTGATACTGCCCAACGCCGATCGACTTCGGGTCGATCTTGACCAGTTCGGCCAGCGGGTCCTGGAGCCGGCGCGCGATACTGATGGCCCCGCGGACGGTGAGGTCGAGCGTGGGGAATTCTTCCCGTGCGACCGCGCTCGCCGAGTAGATTGACGCTCCAGATTCGTTGACGACGACCGTCGTCAGGCCTGGTCGCGACCGTTCGAGTCGTGTGCAGAAGTCCGCGGTTTCACGCGACGCGGTGCCGTTGCCGACGGCCATGAACTCCACGGCGTAGCTGTCGATCAGTCGTGTGAGCTCGCGCTCAGCTCCGGTGGTGTCATTGGTCGGCGCGGTTGGATAGACCGTCGTGTGGGCGACGAGCTTGCCGGTACCGTCGATGACCGCCACCTTGCAACCGGTCCTGAACCCGGGGTCGATGCCGAGAATTACCTTGTTGGTCGCTGGTGGAGCGAGCAACAACTCGCCAAGATTGGTGGCGAACACCGCGATGGCGTCCTGTTCGGCGACCTCGCGCAGCGACGCCATGACCTCACCCGCGACCGACGGCTTCAACAAACGCGTGTAGCAGTCTCGAACGGTGGCTTCGAGTTCGCGCCTGAACACGAAACTCCGGTTGGTGAGCCACTGTCGCTCGAGCGCCGTGACGATGCCGTCGTCGTCAGCTTCGATGCTCAGCGACAAGGCGTTGTCTGCCTCGCCCCGTCTCATGGCCAGGAGTCGGTGCGAGGCCAGCCGTCCGATCGGTTCGCGATGCTCGTAGAACTGCTCGAAACGGTGGTCGTCACCGGCGTAGCCGCGTTTCTTCCGGGTTCTGATGAAGCCGCGGCTCAATTGCCCACGCAACCAGGCGCGGGTCGAGGGCTCCTCGGACCACCGCTCCGCCACGATGTCGCTGGCTCCGCTCAGGGCGGCGTCTTCGTCGACGACGTCGCCGGCTGGGTCGACGAAGGGCGTCAGGATCGCGGTACGTGAGGCGGGGAGCGTGACCTGGGCCGCCAGGATGTCCGCGAGCGGATCGAGGCCCCGTTCGCGCGCTACCGCGGCTCGAGTCTGGCGGGTGGTCTTGAACGGCCGAGCCAGGTCGTCCACCGCCTGCCTGTCCGCCGCGTCCCTGATCGCTCGTTCCAGTGCACGGTCCAGCTTGCCCTGCTCGGCGATGGATCTGAGGGCCTTGTTCTTCCGATCAACCAACTCCTTCGCGGCGGTCAAAGCGTCGGCGATCGCGCCGATCTGTACCTCGTCCATCCCGCCCATCCGCTCTTTGCGATACCGGGCGATGAATGGGATCGTGTTGCCGTCGGCCAGGAGCTCCATCGCTCCCGTGACCGCGCGCGGTGCGAGTCGGAGCGCGGAGGCGGTCGACGCCGCCGTGGCGGAGAGGTCGAAGACAACGGAAGACAGGGGTGCGGACATGGAGAGGGTCGTCAAATTTGCGTCGGCGCTGGTCGCTCAGAGACCACGGCTTCTCCGATGAGGATGTCGGAAAGGTGATGGGAGGGAGCGACCTCCGTGTCATGCAGCACGCTGAAGCCGTCGGCGACAGCGGTGTCAGATGCCCCGATAGATGTAGTAAAGCCGGGTCTAGCAGCCCGACCCGTCTAGTTCAAGAGATCGAACAGGGCGCTGTACTTGAGCGTCAGGGTGCGGCCGGCCCCGGTGGGGATGTTGCTCCCCAGCCCCTGGATGTCGTTGTAGACGATGAAGAGGCCGGTATTGGCGTCTGACAACAGGCCGAACCGGAGGTTGGAGGACCACAGGTCGGCGCGGTCGTTGTACTGGACCAGCGCCTGGAGGAACATGCGGGTCGTGAAGGAATACGACACACGGAGGCGCGCGAGATTGGTCGTGAAGGCCCCGCCTGGCAACTGCAAATCGTTGTAGCTCCACTCGAAAATCGCATTGACCGTCTCGCCGACGCGGGCCGCGATGGACGGCGTGATCGTGACCCGGTCGCCGCCGAACAGCCCGCCCATAATCACGTTGATATTGCCGTTGACTGGCGCGCCGAGATTGGTGTTTCCGGCGAGCTGCATTTCCTTGTGGTCGTACGTCCCGGGCGGAATGAAGACGTCTGGAAATATTTCGAACTGCTCCAGTACCCCTTCTCGGGTGATGTTCATGCCGGTGTGGATCTCGTATCCGTTTCGCCACTCGAGGTGGTTGTCGATATGGGTGAACTGCGTTTCGTGATCACCGGTCTCGAAGTCGAAGACCGTGTTGTGATTCACGTGCGGTCGCACCTCGTGGAGGCCCCAGAAGTTCTCTGGCCTGAACGTGGTGAACACGCTGCCGTTCACCCGCCGGTAGCTCTCGCGGGCGAGGAAGCCAGCTTGCGGGTTGAAGTTCGGTGCGACCTCGGTGTAGCCGAGCGACAGCCGCGCCTGCTCCGACTCGTGCTGGGCCGTGATCGCGTATGCATGTGAGGCTGCCGTCGGGTCGTCGGCGTCACTCGCCCCCCCGGCGGACGTGTCGGTGCCCGCCGCGAAACCGGAGATTGTGCCGCCGTCTCCGATGCCCCAGCGTCCGTCGAACGCGAATGTCCGGTTGTAGTCGTCGCCGGCCAGGTCCGTTCCTGCCAGCTCGCCGTTGGCCTGCCGATTCACGAACATCACCCCGATGTTGGAGCGGTTCGCCAAGTCCTGTCTGACGCGCCCGACAGTGAAGTTCTGCCGCGGTGTCCCGGTGGCGTCGACGGATGCGGTCTGCATGTTCAGGAAGCCGACGTTGGTATTCGACCCCACCTTGCCAGACAGCCGTCCGCCGCCGATGATCGGGATTTGCGCACCGTTGTCGCTCAACCCGATACGGCGGCTGAAGAAGATGTCGACCTGGCCTGGCTGTCCCACCGAGAAGATGCCGGCGTTTTCGAGAAAAAACGGGCGCTTTTCAGGAAAGAACAGGTTGAAACGGTCGAGATTGACCTGCTCGTCGTCCACTTCGACCTGCGCGAAGTCGGTGTTGTAGGTCAGGTCGAGCGTCATGCTCGGGGTCACGCTGTATTTCAGGTCGGCGCCGAAGTCGCCGGTCCTGATGGTACGCCGGTCCTCGGTTCTGGTGAGGGTCTGACCCAGGAGATACGGCGTGAGCTGCAGGTTACGCTGAGCCGGCACATCGATGCCCTGGAGCTCTCCGGCCAGAGAGATCCGATTGATGTTGTACTGACGCGGGAGCGGCGACCAGTAGGCCTGCTCATTGCGAGCCCGGATGTTCCGCTGGAAGTTCATGCCCCAGTTCTGTACGTCGCTCAGCGGGTAGCGGAGCGTCGTGAACGGAATCGCGATCTCCGCGGTCCACCCGATGTCGGTCACCGCGGTGACCACCTGCCAGGCCCCGTCCCAGTTGAGATTGAAACCGCCGCCCGAACCGCCCTGCTGCCGGGTGTTGCCGGGGCGCCCACCGCCGCCACCGCCGCCACCGAACCGGCCGCTGCCCTGTCCCTCGCTGGTCACCTGGCCGTCGTACTCGACCCCGGCCGGGTTGGTCCCGAACACGAAGCCGTTCTGTCGATCCAGGTAGGTGTCGAGAACGATCTGAAAACTATCGGTTTCCGTGAGGTCCGAATCGCGGCGGCTGTCGGCCGCGATGATCGTGCTCGCGTCCTCGGTGTAACAGATGACGCCGAAATACAACGTGTCGGCGGTGTAGACGATACGCACTTCCGTGCGCTCGGATGCCGGCTCTCCTTCGAATGGCCGGCTCTGCACGAAACCGGTCACCGGCACGGCGCCGGCGTAGGCCGGGTCGTTCAGCACATCACCATCGATGGTGGGGCCGTTGTCGACGCGAAGCGACTGGGCCACCGGTACGTCGCCGACGGCTGTCGGGGCCGGCTGGGCGAGCGCGGTGGTCTGAAGAAGGCACCAGACGGCCACAAAGACCGGCACAACACGAACACGACGGAGCAGTAGGGTCATAGACGTTGGGTTCCCGGTTAAGGACGAGCCGCCTACTCTAGCAGTCCTGGGGTAGTTGCGCGTCGTCCTAAAGACGACTGACGCTGGTGCGACGTTTCGCAGCGAGCGCTAGTCCGCGGACGGACGCTTCTTGGATTTGATCGTTTTCCCGCGGCCCGCACCCTTACCGCCCGTCTTTTTCTGGTCCCACCATTTCGGCTCGCCAGAGACGTTCTTGGGCGTGTGCCGCGCCTTCGCGTGGCCATCGGCCTTCGCGAACGTGCGCGTCGGCCTGGTTCTCTCGCCCGACGGCCGCTTCGGTCGCGCGTCGGGGGGGCCCTCGCTATCGAGTTCAATGGCCAGTGGCTGCTGAAGAACCCGAACCCTCCGCAGCCGGAGCAGCACCTCTCCCGGCAGATCCGCCGGTAGTTCGACCGTGCTGTCCGTGTCGTTGAGCCGAACCCGGCCGATGGACTTGCCCGTGAGGCCCGCCTCGTTCGCGAGTGCCCCAACGATGTGCCGGGCGGTGGCGCCGTGCACGCGGCCCACCTGAATCCTGTAGCGCTCGAGATGGGAGTCGTCGCGATGAGAGGACGATTGCCCCCCGGGGCCGTCGTGTCCCCTCTCTCGACGCGACGCTGACGGCTTCGGCGGGGGCCCTTTGTCCGGGGGCGGCTGCAGGGGGCGCTCGCGTTGCAGCTGGAACGCCAGCACCGCTGCGGCGTCTTCCGTCGAGCAGGCGTTTTCGGTCGCGAAATCGCGGATCAGTTGCCGGAAGAACTCCAGTTCCTCGTCGCTGGCCAGAATAGCCTGCATCTTTTCTTTGAACACCCCGATCCGGCGCTCGGCCAGCTGCTTGCGGCCGGGCACGTCGAGCCACGCGATGGGCGAGCGGGTGGCGCGCTCGATGGCATGCAGCAATCGGTGCTCCCGCGACGTGACGAAGGTAATGGCGGTGCCCCCGCGACCGGCACGGCCCGTGCGTCCGATCCGGTGGATGTAGGCCTCGGCGTCGTAGGGGATGTCGTAATTGACGACGTGGCTGATACGTGGCACATCGATGCCGCGGGCGGCAACGTCGGTGGCAATCAAGATGTCGAGCGTGCCCGCCCGGAACCGGCCGATGGTGCGCTCGCGAGCCTGTTGGTTCATGTCGCCGTTGAGCGCGTCGCACGCGAACCCGCGCGCTTCGATACGCTCGACCAGTTCGACGGTGGCGGTCTTGGTGCGCACGAAGACCAGCATCCCGTCGAAGTCCAGGGTTTCCAGCAGCCGGGTCAGGGCGTCCAGCTTGTCTGGTCCGTGGACCATGCACGCCTGCTGCTTCGTATCTGTGACGGTCGCCGTTTCCGAGACGATACGGACTTCGCTGGGGGCGCGTAGATACGTCTCGGCCACCGTGCGAATCCGTGTCGGCATGGTGGCCGAGAACAGCGCGGTCTGACGCGTGTCCGGCGTGTGACGCAGGATCCACTCGACATCGTCGAGGAAACCCATGCGCAGCATCTCGTCAGCCTCGTCGAGCACCAGGGTCCGGAGGGCGTCGAGCACCAGGCTGCCACGGTTGAGGTGGTCCATGATGCGGCCCGGCGTCCCGACCACCGCGTGCACGCCACGACGCAATTGACGGAGCTGCCCGGAATACTCCTGGCCGCCATAGATCGGCACGACGTGGAAGCCCTTCATCTGACTCGCGTAGCGCTGGAACGCCTCCGACACCTGGATGGCGAGTTCGCGGGTCGGGGCCAGCACCAGTACCTGAGGCTTCGCGAGACTCAGATCGATGTGCGACAGCAGCGGCAGCGCGAACGCCGCGGTCTTCCCGGTCCCCGTTTGGGCCATGCCGATCAGATCCCGTCCGGCCAGCAGGTGCGGGATGGCCTCTGCCTGGATCGGCGTGGGCTGCTCGTACCCGATCCGCTCAATCGCGCTCAAGACCGCGGGTGACAGCTGGAGGGCGGCGAATCCGGATTGAGGTGTCGTGTCTTCTTCGTGCACCGGGGGGGCCTCGCGAAAACTGACGGTGTGCGTGGGTTGACGAACGGAAGGCGGGAGAAGCTCTGCAGTTTACCACTGCCTGGCCCTGATCAGCCGCAAAAACATGAGCCTGAAGACGAGGGGTGTGCGGCGTTTACCGCCGCGCGCGGGTCGCCGCGGGACGGGGCGCCTGTTTGAGGCCCACGAAGATAGTGTGCTTGGAGCCGCCTTTCTCACGGCGGGCTCGGACGCGGTCTGACTGTGCGTTGAATCCGTGGAAGCGCAGGCGCTGTTCGAACTTGCGGTCATCCCACGCCGACCAGACCGCGAGTGTCCCGCCGACCTTGAGCGCCGCGTAGGCGGCCGCGACGCCGGTGTTGTCATAGAGCCCGCAATTATTGAGCGAGGTAAACGCCGACGGCCCGTTGTCGACGTCCAGCAGGATCGCATCGAATCGTCCGGGGCTCGCGCGGAGCGTGAAGCCGACGTCCGTGACGTCGATGCGCACGCGTTTGTCGCTCAGCGGGGAGTCCGCCAGCGATGCCAGGGGCCCCCGGTTCCACTGGACCACGGCCGGCACGAGCTCCGCCACCGTGACCATCGCGTCGGGTGGGAGCAGATCCAGGGTGGCCCGCAGGGTGAAACCCATGCCGAGTCCGCCCACGAGTACCCGGGGCCGCTCGACGGTGGCCAGCCGCCCGCAGGCGCGAGTCGCGAGCGATTCTTCGGACCCATGCGCGCGGCTCGACATCAAGGTCTGGCCGTTCACCAGGATCACATACTCGCCGTCACGTTCCGTCAGGCGCATGTCCTTGCCGTCCGGCGTGTCCGTCTGCCCGAGCTCTTTCCACGGTTTCATGGTGTCGCGGTCGCCGTCATCTTAGACCGAAGCCCGGTTGTGTCGACATCCGTGGGGCAAGGCTTTCGCCTTGCCTTCGCAGGCCTAAAGGCCTGCGCCACAGCACCAACCCAAGTGGAATGCTGGGCCTTGCCACGACGGCTTGCGTACTTTCGTCCAGGGCTACTTCGATGGTGGTGTCCGACTGAACGGTGGAATGAGGCGGCACGTGGCTACGCTGCGTGGAGCGTCGGCGCGCGGTCGGAGTAGAATCCAGGGCGACCCGCCGGCAACCTCTGGCTACTCTGGAGTCTTACGATGTCTGTACAACGTGTCGTCTCCCCATCTGCACTGGTTCTGGCCACCGTCCTCCTGCTACCGGGGCTGGACGCCGTCCCCGCGGTGGCTCAATCCGCGGCGCAGAACGACGGATTCGTGCCGGTCACCGACGCCATGCTCCAGAACCCGTCGCCTGACGACTGGCTCATGTGGCGTCGTACGCTCAATGGCTGGGGATACAGCCCGCTCGACCAGATCGACCGCGACAACGTGGGTGAGCTCCAGATGGTGTGGACCCGCGCGTTGGCATCGGGCGCTCAGGAGGGCACGCCCCTGGCGTACGGCGGCACGCTGTACATGCCGAATCCGAACGAGGTCGTGCAGGCGATCGACGCGGTGACCGGAGACCTCAAGTGGGAGTACCGACGCGACATTCCAGACGATGTCGCCGAGGTGATGGGGGGGCTCACCGAGAACAACCGCAATATCGCCATCTACGGCAGCTACATCATCGACACCAGCAACGACGACTACATTTACGCGCTCGATGTGAACACCGGCGAGTTGGCCTGGGAAGAGCAGATCTTCGACTATCACGTGCACCCGGCCCGCCACTCCTCAGGCCCGATCATCGCCAACGGCAAGGCGATCTCCGGCCGAAGTTGCCGGCCACGGGCCGGGCCGGTGTCCTGCGTCATCCTTGCGCATGACCCGCGCACCGGCAAGGAGCTGTGGCGCACACGCTTGATTCCACGGCCCGGCGAGCCCGGTGACGAGACCTGGGGTGGTGTGCCCTACGAGGAACGGATGCATGTCGGGTCCTGGATGGTGCCGAGTTTCGATCCCGAGCTGAACCTCGTCCCGGACGCGCGACACCCGGGCGGCCCGTCGTGACGGTCGTCGACGATGACGGCCAGCCGTGGACATCGGGGCCAGAGCGTGGATCAGGCGCCGACGAGCACGCCCTGCGTGGCCACGCGCCGCTCAAGAAATTCAGTGTAGCCGTACTGATGATCGAGCAGGCCGTCGTCGGTGATCTCGATGACCCGGTCGCTCAACGACTCGATCAGTTCCACGTCGTGAGACCCGAAGATCAGCGTACCGGTCCGCTTGGCCAACGCGGTGTTCAGCGATGTGATCGACTCCAGGTCCAGGTGGTTGGTGGGCCCGTCCAGAATCAGACACTGCGGGTCCTCGAGCATCAGCCGAGCAATCATGCATCGGACACGCTCACCGCCGGAGAGCACCGTCACCGATTTCCGTGACTCCTCACCGGTGAACAGCATCCGTCCGAGAAACTGTCGAATGAACCCCTCGTCCTTCTCTTCGCTGAATTGACGGAGCCAATCGATGACGTCGAGGTCCTTCTCGAACAGGTGCCCGTAGTCCTTCGGCAGGAACGAGCGGCGGATTGACTCGCCCCATTTCACGGTGCCGGTATCCGGTTCTTGCGCACCGGCGATCACCTCCAGGAACGCCGAGACCGCCACGGAATTGCGCGAGACCACGACCACACGCTCGCCTCGCCCGATCGTCAGGTTCACCCCCTCGAACAGCGGTGTGCCCCCCACGGACTTCGACAGGTTCTCGAGGCTCACCATCGCTTTGCCGTGGACTTTGGACGCGTCGAACACGATGTGGGGGTACTTCCGAGAGGAGGGTGGAATCGCCTCGACATCCAGTTGGTCCAGCATTTTCTTGCGTGACGTCGCCTGCTTGGACTTGGAGGCGTTGGCGCTGAACCGAGCGATGAACTCTTTGAGTTCGCGCGCCCGGTCATCGTTCTTGTCTTTCTTCGCCTGTCGGTGCCGGAGCGCCATCTCGCTGGCCTCACGCCAGAACCCGTAGTTGCCGGTGTACATCCGTACTTGCCGGAAGTCGATGTCCGCGATATGGGTGCACACCTTGTTCAGAAAGTGCCGGTCGTGCGAGACCACAATGACCGTGTTCTGAAACGACAGGAGGAATTCTTCCAGCCACAGAATCGAGTCGACGTCCAGGTGGTTGGTCGGCTCATCGAGCAACAGAATGTCCGGGTCCCCGAACACCGCCTGCGCCAGCAGCACCCTGACCTTGTCACCGTCGTCGAGGTTGCGAACCAGCACACCATGGCGTGACACCGGGATGCCCAGCCCGCACAAGAGCTCGCCGGCTTGCGACTCGGCCTCCCACCCGTTCAGTTCGCCGAATTCGGCCTCCAGCTCCGCACTCCGCATGCCGTCCGCTTCATCGAAGTCGGGCTTTGCATACAGCGCGTCCTTTTCCTGCATGATGGCGTAGAGACGCTCGTGGCCCATCAGCACCGTCGTCAGCGCCTCGAACTCGTTGAACGCGAAATGGTCTTGTTTGAGGACCGCCAGACGCAGGCCGGGCGGAACGACGACCTGGCCGGCAAACGGGTCGACGTCGCCGGACAAGATTTTCAAGAGGGTCGACTTGCCGGCGCCGTTCGGCCCGATCAAGCCGTAGCAGTTGCCCTGGGTAAACTTCAGCGACACATCCTCGAACAGGACGCGCTCGCCGTACTGGAGACACAGGCCGTGGGTGCTGATCATGAGTTTCCCGCCCGATGGTTGAAAAAAAGGTACAGCCCGGGCTGCTACTTGTCGCCGAACGAACGCTCGAACAGATCCTCGATCGCCTGCTTGCCGGCGTCCGTCAGAAAACGGGTGCCCGTACCGGTGAAGCGGGTCCGGCGGATCCGCAGCGCCTCCACCTCTGTCCAGCGGTCGCCGGTCCAGGTAAACCACTGGACCTTGGTCTGGTCGTAGACATACAGCCGTTTCCGGAGGTGTTTGGCCAGCTCCGCTCCCCAGCCGGTACCGCCCTTGACCGTGTCGTCGTCGAGGATCTCCCCGATGACGAACACTTCTCCCGCCGTCGACACCTGGTGCCAGATCGATTTGAGGAGGCGCTGAAATGTGGGTGTGCCAGGGAAAGACCGATGGAGCTGCGCCGTCATGTAGGCCTCGCTCACGCTGCCTCGCTCGAGCTCGGCGTTGGACAGCTCGACCAGACCACGCTCGCGCACGGTCTGGTGCCCGGCGAACGAGAACGTGATTTCCCCGAGGCCCCACCGCTCCGCCGCCGCGCCGAACGCGGCCTCGGCCCCGTTGGCGCCGCCCGACAGCAGTGTGAACGACCTGGGTGCCAGCGTGATTTCCGTTTCAGCCGCGCCATCTTCGACGAGCCGCATCGTATCCGTGTGCAGTTGCAGCGGCGTATCCGCGGGTGGGGTGGTCGCGTGATCTTTGACGAGACGCACACTGACGTGGGTACCTTCCGGCTCGAGAAAGACCCCGATGTCGATCAGCTCGGCATAGGCGACACAGGGCGGAATGAGGGCCGTGGGGTGCGCCGGGGTGACGTCACGGTGCGTCTGAGCCGACAACCACAGCACGGCCCCCAGCCGCTTGGCGATGAGCTTCAATGCGCCCAGCTCGGCCGCTCGCTCCACCACCGCTCCGGTTTCCCAGTCCAGTCCGTCGACCACGATGAGGGCTGGTGTGAACCGCGCCCGGTCATACAGTTTCACGATGTCGTCGAGACGCTCGTGGCTGAAGGACGTGTCGGCGGACGCCTGAATGACGCGGTTCTCGCTGACAACGGCGCGCACCTGCTCACGGTCCTCCAGACGGGTCGTCTGTGCGAGGTCGTCGAACAGCGCGTCGTACCACGACCGGACGTGCTCCAGGTCCTGTCCCAAGGCCACGTGCAACACTGGCTGGCTGCGCATCGCCGCGTCGAGCCCGACCTGCACGAGGAAGGCGGTCTTGCCCACGCCGGCGCGTGCCATGACGACACCCAGTTCGCCCGGTGCCAGGCCGCCGCGGCAACAGCGCTCGAGGATGCGGATGGGACTGTTCTCACTCACTTGATCTGCGTACATCAGTTCTGTCCTCTGGTGCCGTCCAGCTAGCTGGCCTTGGCCTTTTTCGCCACGTCCGCGACGAGCTCTTCCTGGACCGCCGCCGGCACTGCGACGTAGCGTGAGAATTCCATGGTGAATTCGGCCTTGCCCTGGGTGGACGACCGTAACGTCGTGGCGTAGCCGAACATCTCCGCGAGCGGCACCTCTGCCTCTGAAATCGTGATGCCGCCGATCTCCTGCTGTCCGATCACCGTGCCGCGTCGCTGCAAGATGGTTGTCAGCACACTGCCCGCGAATTCGGTGGGGGCTTCGACCCCGACGCGCATGATCGGCTCGAGCACTTTCGGCGCCCCTTTGTCATAGGCCTCGCGCCAGGCGGCTTTCGCCGCCTCCTGGAACGCGACGTCCGAGGAGTCGACGGAATGAAAGGCGCCGTCGTTGAGCACGACCCGGATGTTGACCACGGGCGCCCCGATTTTTCGCCCTTTGGCGAGCATCGACTTCATGCCTTTCTGGACGGCCGGAATGAACTGGCGTGGAATCACGCCACCCTTGATTTCGTCCACGAATTCGAAGTCGCTGTCCGGATTGGGCTCGATATATCCTGCGACCCGGCCGTATTGCCCGGAGCCACCGGTCTGCTTCTTGTGCGTGTAGTTGTAGTCAACACGTCGGCTGATCGTTTCGCGATAGGCGACCTGCGGCGCGGAGACTTCCACCTCCACCTGATACTCGCGCTTCATCCGCTCGATATAGACCTCGAGTTGTAACTCGCCCATTCCATGGATCACCGTTTCGCCCGAATCTTTGTCGGACCCGGCGTGGAACGTGGGATCTTCCTTGGTGAAGCGTTGCAACGCTTTTGTCAAGTTGACCTGCGACTTGTTGTCCACCGGTTTCACCGACAGCGAGATGACCGGCGCCGGCACATGCATCGAGGTCATGCTGACGTTGATCTTGCCATCCGTGAACGTGTCGCCGGAATGGCAGTCGAGTCCGAAGATCGCCACGATGTCGCCAGGACCGCACGACTCGATGTCTTCCATCTCCTCGGAGTGCATGCGGACCAGGCGGCCCACCTTCGACTGCCGGCCACTACGGGTATTCGTGATCACGGTGTTCTTGTTCAGGTGCCCCTGGTAGACCCGCATATAGGTCAGCTGTCCGTAGCGACCGTCTTCGAGCTTGAAGGCCAGCGCCACCGCCGGTCGCTCGGCGTCGGCTTCGAGCGTGACGGTCGCCTCGTCGTCGCTGTCCAGGTCGATCGCCTGGTTGGTGACGTCCCTGGGATGCGGCAGATAGTCACCGACGGCGTCGAGCATGGTCTGCACGCCCTTGTTCTTATAGGCGGAGCCGACGAGCACCGGCGTGAGCTGCAGCGAGATCGTGCCCTTTCGGATAGCGGCGCGGATCAGCGGTTCGGTCACCTGATCGTCGAGGATCGCCTCCATGAGCTCGTCTGAGAACATGGACACGGCGTCCAGCATCTCCTCGCGGTAGGTCTCCGCGTCCGCTCGCAGCTCGTCCGGGATTTCCCGTTCCACGACCTTCTCGCCGAACTCCCCCTCGAAGTAGATCGCCTTCATACGGACGAGGTCGACGACGCCCAGGAACTTATCTTCCAGGCCGATGGGGAGCTGGACCAACACCGCGTTGTGATCCAATTTCTCGCGCAACTGATCGCGCACTCGGACCGGGTCGGCGCCAACGCGGTCGCATTTATTGACGAACGCGAGGCGAGGGACCTTGTACCGGTTCATCTGTCGGTCCACCGTGAAGGACTGACTCTGTACCCCGGCCACCGCGCACAGCACCAGCACCGCACCGTCGAGCACCCGGAGGCTTCGCTCCACCTCGATGGTGAAATCAACGTGTCCCGGGGTATCGATGATGTTGATGTGGGTGTTGCGCCAGGTGGTGTGGGTGGCGGCACTGGCGATGGTGATGCCGCGCTCCCGCTCGAGCTCCATCGAGTCCATCTTGGCGCCGACGCCGTCTTTCCCGCGGACATCGTGGATGGCGTGCACGCGGTCGGTGTAGTAGAGAATCCGCTCAGTCAGGGTCGTCTTTCCGCTGTCGATATGGGCGGAGATCCCGATGTTGCGAATGGATGCGAGGTCCTTGATCACGCTCTTTTACCTTTCGACACACAACGCTCGCATTCGCGGATGCGATGAACAACTGCCCGCGTGGCGGACGTCACAGCCGCCAACCCTCAGCCCATCAGCGTTCGCCCACCGACAGGGGCAACACAGGGGTGATTTCCGATGGATACGGGGCCGCTCGCGTTCACCGGCGCGGGACGCGCGGCACGATTCACTGGCGAGGGCCAAACACTCACATGCGGGGATGCGTATCACCGTCGCACTGCTACACAGTTTACCTCAATCATGTTTCGAGGAGGTAAACAGTCGCGGTGTGTCACTCGGGTAGCGCGAACGCCCAGAACCCCAGACCGGACGCGATCGCGACATACTGTCGCCCGCCCACCATGTAGGTCATCGGCGACGCCTTCCAGTCTTGATTGGCCTGGAAGTGCCACAGCGGTTCGCCGGTGCGGGCGTCGAGCGCGGCAAACGCGCCGCTGTCTTCTCCGAAGAACACCAGGTCGCCCGCGGTCGACAGCACGCCGGAATAGGTCTGGGCCTTACCGGTCTGCGCGTAGCTCCAGGCGACATTCCCCGTCTGGATGTCGATGGCTCGAATGGATTTCTGGTTCGGTGAGCCGTCCGCGAGTCGGACCGAGCCCCCCAGCCAGCTCCGGCCCCGTTGCCAGTCCTGGTCGTTCTTGGTGTACGTCATGCACGATTCGTGGGCGAGCAAATAGAACAGCTGTGTCCCCGGGTGATAACTGGTCGCCCACCAGTTGGTGGCGCCGCGAATGGCGGGGCAGACGTCCGACCCTGCATCGGTGGGGTCGGTGCCCGGACGCACAATGGGTCGGCCGCTGTCGTCCATCCCGTCCGCCCACGTTTGATTGACGAACGGTTCACCCAGCAGGAACTGCCCGTTGGTCCGGTCGAGCACGTAGAAGAACCCGTTGCGATTCCCCTGCACCAGGAGCTTGCGCGGCCGGCCCTGAAACGCTTCGTCAATCAACAGCAGCGGCTCCTGGGCGTCCCAGTCGTGCGTGTCGTGCGGCGTGAACTGGAAATACCAGTCGAGCTCGCCAGTGCGCGGCTTCAGGGCGAGCACCGAGTTCGTGTAGAGATTGTCGCCGGGGCGTCGCTCGCCGTTTAGATCCGGACACGGGTTGCCGGTCGACCAGTAGAGCAGGTCGAGCTCGGCGTCGTAGCTGCCGGTGAGCCAGGTCGCGCCGCATCCGCGCTCCATCACCGCTGGGTCGCCCCATGTCTCCGACCCCGGTTCGCCGGGACCAGGGATGGTCCAGAACCGCCAGGCGCGCTCTCCCGTGTCTGCGTGGTAGGCGTCGAGGAACCCACGGAGGCCGGTGTCACCGGCGCTGACCCCGGCGATGACCAGGTCGTCCACCACCAGCGGCGCAGCCACGGCGCCGTAGTGCTCGTAGGAGTCGGCCATCTCCGCGTCCCATGTCAGGTCACCGGTGAATCGGTTGAGGGCGATGACGTGGGCGTGGTCCGTGACGGTAAACAGCAGGTCGCCACGCACCGCGACACCGCGATTGAGCCCGATGGCCGGGTCGCCGACGAGGCCCTCGGTGCGCGGCTGCGAGTAGCGCCAGACTTCGCGGCCCGTCGTGGCATCGAGGGCGTAGACCTGGTTCGGGCCGGTGACGTACATCACGCCAGCGATGACCACCGGCGTGCCCTCAATCATCGGCAGGTCCGGAATCGGAAAGAACCATTGCGCGGTCAGCTGGTCCACGGTGTTCCGGTCGATCTGATCGAGAAGGCTGTAGCGGTTCGAGGTATCGCTCCCGTTATACGAGGGCCAGTCGACGGACGGATGGACGTCCTCTTCGCGGTACGCCGCGCCGGCGCGCCGCAGAAAGTGGAGGCGGCCGTCGTCCGTTCGGATCTGCGCGTCGAAGCCGCTGTCGTTCAAGATGGTGCCGCTGAGGGCGGTCCCGGCAATCAGGCTGAGCGTTCCCGTTCGTGGTCGTGGCGCGCGCGGGTCGAGCGCGCCAGGGGAGGCCGCCGCCGCCAGCGTCTTCAGATAGGTGACGAGCGAGCCCAGTTCGTCCGTCGGCACCTCGAAGGCCGGCATGCCTTTCGAGGCGACACCCTCGGTGATGATGGTGGCCAGCTGGTCGGTCGCGCTGGTCTGCAACGTCGCGACAATGGAGGGGGCTCGATCCGTCCCCTCCGCGCCGCTGCCATGGCAGAGCGCGCAGCGGGTTTGATACGAGTTCGCGCCTTGACCGGTAGCCAGACTCGGTACCGACAGGCACAGGAGCCAGGCCGTGAACAGCGTGCCGAAGAGTGAGGTTCTCATCTACACCCATCATCCCCCGAACCGTGGGGCGAGACTCCTCGTATCTTCGAATCGCGTAGAAAGGGTGTTCGAAGCGCCCGTCTTCCGGTAGAATTAGGCAGACTGATGTATGGCTGGAGACGGTTCCGGCTCAGGGGGGACACAACCGCATGGCACGGACAAGCAGAGTTCTTGGCGGGCTCGCGCTCGGTGTGACGCTGGCACTACCGGGAATGGCGCTCGCACAGACTGACGTGGCGCCGACGTATTCGAAGGACGTGGCGCCGATTTTTCGCGAGAAGTGCGAGGCCTGCCACCGGCCGGGCTACATCGCGCCGATGTCCCTGCAGAACTACACGGAATCGCGGCCCTGGGCGCGTTCCATCAAGAATCGGGTCGAGACGCGGCAGATGCCTCCCTGGCATATCGACCCCGCCGTCGGTATACAGGACTTCCAGAACGACCGGTCGCTGAGCCAGGTCGAGATCGACACGATCGTCCGCTGGGTGGACGGTGGGGCGCCGCAAGGCAATCAGGCCGACCTGCCGCCGGCCGCGGTGTTCGCCGACGACGACGTCTGGAACTATGCCGAGCGGTTCGGCGGACCACCCGATCTCATCGTGCGCTCGACGCCGCACACCATGCCGGCGTTGTCGCAAGACCACTGGTGGAAGCCGAAGGTGCCGACCGGTCTGACCGAGGACCGCTGGGTCCGCGCCATCGAAATCCGTCCCTCAACGGTTGAAGGGCGCAGGATTACCCATCACGCGTTGGCGATGTTGGAGCAGGAAGAAGATGACCCAGAGACGATTGCGCAGGCGTCGGGCCTCGCCGCCGGTCTGCTCATGGAGTGGGCGGTCGGCAAAGAAGGCGAGATCATGCGCGCCAACAGCGGCAAGCTGATGAAGGCGGGGTCGAACATCGACTTCGATATTCACTACTCGACGGCGGGCGAAGAGATCACCAGTTCGGTAGAACTGGGGCTCTACTTCTACCCGAAGGGCGAGGAGCCGAAGCATCGTCAGGTGCTGTCGCTCTGGATGGGCATCGATGGGGGACCCGGCAATCTGCTGCTGCCGCCCAACGAGGTCACGACGAGCCAGATGTTCCATGTGATGAAGCAAAACGGTCGGATCGAGAACTTCCAGGCCCATCAGCATCTGCGTGGCAAGGGTATGCAGATGACGGCGATCACGCCGGACGGCCGGAGCCGCGTGCTGAGCCGGGTGAGCGACTTCAACTTCAACTGGCACAACAACTACGTCTATGCTGACAACGCCGCCCCGTTGCTTCCCAAGGGGACGGTGGTCGAGATCCAGGCATGGTGGGACAACACCTCGGCCAACCGCTCGAACCCCGATCCCAATCAGTGGGTCGGCTGGGGCGACCGCACGGTGGACGAGATGGCTCACGCCTGGGTTAACGTCACCTACCTGGATGATGAGGACTTCGAGGCGGCGAAGGCCGAGCGCGAAGTGGCGCTGGCCGAGACGACTGACGGCGGCGAACAGTAACTGAGCCCCTACCGGCGGCTGGTGATTCGCTATTGGCACAACTGGAGCCGCCCCGTACCTCGGGGCGGCTCCGTCACGTACGAGGAGGGTTGGCATGCGGATGTCACCTGCTGTCATGCTGTGCGCCCTGATGACCCTCACGGTCGGGGTGGCGCCGGCGTCGGCGCAGCCGGGTAGCCTGCGCGCGTTCGGGTCCCAGGTGGCCCCGATGTTCGAGGGCTGGTACCGGAATGCGGACGGGACGGCCACCATTCTTGTCGGGTTCTTCAACCCCAACGCGGACCAGACGATCGATCTTCCGGTGGGCGAGCTGAACCGGTTCGAGCCGGGACCGGAAGATCTTGGGCAGCCGACACATTTTCCGCCTGGACGCGCCTGGGGCGTGCTGAGCATTCAGGTGCCGGGTGACTTTGACGGCGACCTCCGCTGGGTGCTGACCGCCAACGATCAGCCGGCCTCCATCCCGTTGCATCTGCGCCCGCCCTATTTCATCGAGCCGCTTCGGGATGCCGCGGACGGCAACGAGCCGCCGACGATCCGCTTCGCGTCCGCAGGCCCCGGGGTCACGGGGCCGCCGATCGGCATCGCGCACACGCTGTCCGCAAGTGTCGGCACGCCGCTCGAACTGAGTGTCTGGACCTCGGACGTGAAGCCCGAAGGGGGCGGTGAAGCGCTCGGCGGCTTTCGGCAAGCGGCGTTGACGCTACGCTGGCACCTGCACCGCGGGCCCGCTGATGTCGAGTTCGGCGAGCCCTCCCAACGGTTCACCGACTCGGCCGACCAGAACCCCATCACAACCGCCACGTTCGCCGCCCCGGGCGAGTACGTGCTGCGGGCCGAGGCACTCGACGGGACTGGTGTCGGCGGTGGCGGCTTTCAGTGCTGCTGGACTTCCGCGCTCGTCGTGGTGACGGTTTCGCCCTAGCACTACTTTGTCAGATCGTTAAGACGTTCGAGAAAGACGTGTTTCGCTAATTTGTGTCGACATCAGTGGGGCAAGGCTTCAGCCTTGCCTCGCAGGCCTGAAGGCCTGCGCCACGGTACGCATCGAGGCGCTGCGGTCGGCGCGACGCGGGACTTCTACCACGGGCGGCTAGCCGCGGGCATCCAGCGACGCGACGTGGTGCAGGCTGGAATCGGTGATCCTGGGTATCAGGAGAATGCAGATGAGTTTCCGAATACGAAACGCTCACGGGCTGCTCCGGGTGGTGGTGGCGGTCATCGTTGGATCGGCCGTGTTCGTGGCCGCGACGGTCTCGCCCGCCGCGCTAGAGTACGAGTTCACCGTCACCGACCCCGAGACCTGGACGAGTGCCTGGACCGCTTCGGTACCGCTGGGTCTGAACCCCGAGGCGATGTTCGAGTATGCCTGCCACGAGGGCAACTACTCGATGCCGGTGATGCTGGGTGGTGCACGGGTGGAAGAGGCGGCCGGGCAATGAGGATCACGCCTCGGGCCGGCGTCGCCGCGTTGCTCATGCTGATCGGGCCGGTCGTGACGGTCTCGGCGCAACTCTCGCAACCCAACGAGGCGGGTGTCGCCATGGGGCACCTCCACTACTACGTGCGGGATGTCGCGGCCAATCAACGGTTCTGGGAGTCGCTGGGCGGCACCGCCGGTTCATTCGGCCAATCGGTGGTGATGACGTTCCCCGACGTGCTGGTGTTTCTCAGCCAGGGCGAACCCGAGGGTGGCACCGAGGGGTCGATCGTGAATCACATGGCGTTCAGGGTGCAGTCGCTCGAGACGGTGGCCGCCGCCGGATTCGAGTTCGACCCGCCGCCGTCCGGAGTGACGAATGTCTTCTCGCCCGAAGGGGAGCGGATTGAGCTGTTCGACGACACCGCGACGAACCTGACGTTCACGTTGGACCAGGCCACTGGTGGAGCCACCGATCGGGTGGCGGCGCGACACAACCGCCCGCTCGAGGTGCCGATCATCGCGCACCACCTCCATCTCTACCTGACTGAGGATGCTGACGCCGTCGAGGCGGCGCAGCAATGGTACGTGACGATGTTCGGCGGCACGCCGGGTACGCGCTGGCGCTACGACGCCGTCGACCTGCCTGGCATCAATCTCAACTTCTCCTACAATCCTGACGCCGGTGGGGCGCCCACCAAGGGGCGCATGCTCGACCACATCGGCTTCGAGGTCACGAATCTCGAGGCGTTCTGCGAGGGGCTCGAAGCGAAGGGAGTGACCCTCGACGTGCCCTACACGCTTCACTCGTCGGGAATCGGCTACGCCTTCGTGACCGACCCCTGGGGTGTCACCATCGAGCTGACTGAGGGGCTGCGTGGGCTGCCAGGCGTGTAACTGGACACACGTGCCACGAGACAAAAGTGTCGCGACCCGACGGCTGAGCCTGTCGACGTGTGCCTCGCCTGACTGGCTTTGGTCGTCATCAGGTCGACCGTCATCCGGCTCAGAATCCGGGCGCCGTCCAGCTCGCCGCCGTTCAACAACATCTGCAGGAGTCGCGAGTAGTCGTGCGCGGTCGATGAGAGGCGGCACATGCCAGGCACGAACGACAACGTCGGCAAGCTCGCCGCCTACGACGTGCGCACGCTGGAGGAACTCTGGAGCCGCGAGCAGCGGGCCGCGTTTCTTCGCTGAGCCCCGAGATCTTCACCGCCGAGCAGGGTAACGCGCTCTACGTGTTCGCCCTCGAGGCCTGGTAGTCGCGGATGACGCGTGCCAGCGTTTCGAAGGTCCAGCGGCGTCGCTCGTCATCACATTCGAGCAAGGTGATCCGGAACCCGTGCCGCTCGCAGCAGAAGGAAGACAGTGGCACGACGACGATGCCCGTCGCGCCCATGAGGTAGTAGACGAACCGAAAATCGGGCTCGGCGCGCTTCTGGGTGAACTCATCGACCACCCGCTGGACACGGCGATCGGGGATGGGCAGGGACATCGAGTTGGTCACGGCCCCACGGTCGAACAGCACGGTCAAATAGAAGGCGCCCTGCGGCTCGTTGACCGTGATGCCGCGCACACCGCTGAGAATGGCGCAGGCCTCGACGGCCCGGCGCCCGAACTCCGCCGCACGGGTGGCCAGATGGGGCGCATAACGGGCGTCTCCCATGATGAGGGGAATCGCGCGCTGCGGCAGCGTGGTCGAGCAGACCTCCAGCATCTTGGCGTCCACAAGGCTCTTGGCGAAGCGGGCGAAGATCGGGTCGACTTCTCGATTGTAGAACTCCACCCACCCACATCGGGACCCGGGCCACGGGATCTCCTTGGAGATGCCCTTCAGCGACAGACCACACACGTCGCCGATGACGTCGGAGAGGTGCACGGCGGGTGCGCCGTTGTAGGTGATGTTGATATAGACCTCGTCGCACATGACGAACAGATCGAACTCCCGTGCGATCGCGACCACGCCCTCGAGTGTGTCCCGTGAGTAGACGACGCCGGTGGGGTTGTCGGGGTTGATGAGCAGGATGCCCGCAATGGCCGGGTTGTAGCGCACGTTCTGACGCAATTCGTCCAGGTCCGGTTGCCATCCCTTGTCGGGGTCCAGCGTGTAGGTGAGGGGGTGGTCACCGGCGTGGGCACCCTCGGCCGAGGAGTGTGTCGAATAGGCAGGCGAGGGGCCGATGATCCGCGCTTCCCGACGCAGAAACCCCAGCGCCTTCGAGACGGCATCGCCCAGACCGTTGAAGAAGAGGATGTCGTCAGGGCCGATCCGCGCGCCGCCGCGGGCGTTGACACGCGCGGCAAGAAACTCGCGGGTCGCCGGCACGCCTCGGGTGGGGCAGTAGGCGTAAGACGAGTCGTCACGCACGAGGTCGGCGACGATGTCCTTGATCCAGTCGGGAATCCGTTCACCCTTCTGGACCGGGTCTCCGATGTTCTCCCACGCCATCTCCACGCCCAGCGCCTCGAGACGATCGCCCTGTTCGACGATCTCGCGGATGGCGTAGGTGAGCTCGCCGGCGCCGATATGAACGATGTTGCGTCGCACCTGTCTCCCATTCCGCCCCGCCGGCCGAGAGCGGTCGGGGCCCCTTTCGCGTCGGAGGCTACCACACAGCGGTGGGCGAGGGGCTGGGCGGGTCGAGCGACTGCGGTCGTACGCGACCAGTCGGGCCGAGCGCTGCGAGCAGGTACCAGAGGCCGAAATCTCGCGCTGGAAGAAGGCGAGCAGCCCATTTTGGGGCCTTCCGCGTCGGCAAAGTCGGTCACAGGCGTACAAACGCCCCTGCTCTGAGGCGGCCCGGGCCGGAGTGGTCTTGACTGCGATCGAACCATGCCCTATCTTGGTGCGGCACACCCCTGATCTCACGATCACGCGGAGTGCTGCCGATACGTAGGGCGAACTGTGGCCGTCACGGCGACGGTGACGTCTGTACATGTAAGTGAAAGGGCGGGAGCCTATCTAGCGGTCGTGAAAATCGCCATTCTCAACCAAACCTTCCCGCCTGACGTGGTCGCCAGCGCGCAGTATGTCGGGGATCTCGCCAAGGAGTTGTGCGCCCTTGGCCACGACGTCACGGTCATCGCCAGTCGGCGCGGCTACGACGATACCTCGGCCCGCTTTCCGGCATCGGCCCACTGGCACGGAGTGCGCGTGCTTCGGGTGGGCGGTTCCGGGTTCGGCAAGGGGGCCCGCTGGCGGCGGGCTGCCGATTTCTCCAGCTTCTTGCTGACCTGCTGGTTCCGGCTCTTGCGACAGGGGCGGTTCAGCGTGGTGGTGGCGCTGACGAGTCCGCCGCTGGTCTCTTTTCTGGCCGCGCTGTTCGTGCGGCTGCGCGGTGGGCGCCTCGTGCTGTGGGTGCTTGACCTGAACCCCGACGCGGCGGTCGCGGCCGGCTGGATGCGCAGCGACAGCGTCGCGACGCGTGTGCTGGAGTTCTGTCTGGCCTACAGCCTGCGCACGGCCGAGCAGGTCGTGGTGCTAGACAGGTTCATGAAGGCACGGGTCGACCTGAAGCTCGCCACTACCGCTTGATGTCTGATTCTGATGTCTGAACCAGACGACATGACGAACAAGACGATCGTCATCCCGCCGTGGTCTCGCGATACCGTCGTGCGATACGACCTGGACGGCCGTCGCCGATTCCGGGAGGCCCATGGGCTCGCTGACCGATTCGTGGTGATGTACTCGGGCAACCACAGTCCGTGCCACCCGCTTGGCACCCTGCTCGAATCGGCGCGACGGATGACCGGGTACGAGCAGATCGTGTTCTGCTTCGTCGGTGGCGGCAGCGAGGTCGCGACCGTCGAGCGATTCGCCGACGCGCATCGGCTCAACAACGTCAAGTGCCTGCCCTACCAGCCGATCGGTGAGCTGTCGGGCTCGCTCTCGGCGGCCGATCTGCATGTCGTTGTCATGGGTGACCCGTACGTCGGCATCATCCACCCGTGCAAGATCTACAACATCCTCCGCCTCGGCATCCCGTTCCTGTACGTGGGTCCCGCCGAGAGCTACATCACAGACTTGATCCCCAGCGGGCTCGGGGACGCTCCAAGCGAGTGGGCCCGATGTGCGCGCCACGATGACGTGGATCTCGTCGTGTCTCACATTCTGCAAGCGGCGGCCGAAGGCCGTGGGCGTTCCGAGGCCGAGAGCCAGCTAGCGGAGCAGTTCTCGCAACGGCGGCTCTTGACACAGCTCGCGGAGGTCGTGACCGCCCGACCCGCGGGGCAGACGTCTGGTCACGCGACGACAGGTCGATGAGTATCGTCCTTTACCTCGTTCCGGCTCTGGTGGCCGCCGCGCTCGCGTTCGGGTTGACACCCCTGGCGTCGAAACTCGCCGTGCGCGTGGGTGCCATCGATGTGCCGACCGAGCGCAAATCTCACGCCAGGCCGACCCCCAGGCTGGGTGGCGTGGCGGTCGTGGCGGCGTTGCTGGTCACGCTGGGCGGTCTGTGGTGGCTGAGGGTGCCGACATACCCGCAATTGTCGTCAGGCCTGCTCCCCGCCATGGCGCTCGGTCTACTGCCGGTCTTCGTGGTCTCCTGTTGGGACGACGTGCGTTCGTTGAGTCCATGGGGCCGGCTGATCGGTCAACTCGGTGGCGCGGCGATTGCGATCACGGCGGGGCTGCACCTGAACCCGACGGTGCAACTCTTCAATCAGCCGATTCCCCTTGGCCCATTGGCACTTCCGCTGTCGGTTCTGTGGATCGTCGGCGTGACGAATGCGTTCAACCTGATCGACGGACTGGAC
>CALBET010000540.1 GCA_937888665.1 uncultured Acidobacteriota bacterium | reverse complement strand
AACGAGCACCGCAGCCGCTCGGCACCCTCCACGGCTTCACCGAAAGCCGGCCAGGACCCGCACGCGGGGCAGTACCCGTGCGGCCACGCCGCGAGGGCGCCGGTGACGGCCGGGTGCGGGTCCCGACCCTTCGGCGCGAACACCGCGCGCTGTGCAATATGGGCCGCCGGTCCGACCGCGATCTCTGCCGCCAGCCACAACACGTCTGGCGCGATACTCTCGTGCATCGCCTTCATGCGAATCGCGTCCTGGTTTCGATCGAATGACGCGGTCAGCAGCGAGTTCATCTCGATGCGGCCGGCGTCGAGGCAGGCGCGCACACGAAGCGCCACGTCGCCGGGCCCCCCGGCCGCCAGATCGTCACAGGCCTGGAGGACCAATGGGCCAAGCAGTTCCACCGGGAGCGCGAGGACCTCACCCCGGAGTACGGGCGTGGCTGCGCGCAGCTTGGTCGCCGCCAGAGCCGGTTCGAGGGTGATGTCCGTAATCTCCGCGGTCTCCAGCCGATGCACCGCCTCGATTGTCCTGGTGACCAACGAGCGCTGCATCGCGATGGCAGGTTGCAGGTCAGGCCAGGCGGCAGCCAGATCGACCCAGCGGGCCTGGGCCAGGTCGAGCAGGGTGGCGGGAGCGGGACTCATCAATGTGCCTGGTGGGGCGCCGAGATGCCGGTTGCGTGCCCTGCCTATTGTAGAACAGCCGCCGGCGCCCGCTTGAAGGCTGGGGGCCACCCTCGCTATAATCCCCAGAGGGTTCCGTTCTGGAACCGGGGGAGAGCGCAATCAGATGTCTGAAGTCATCACCGTGACCGAGACCGCCGCAACCAAGATTTCCGACTTGATGGCGGAAGAGAACAAGGTAGAGGCTGGTCTCCGGGTGTTCGTGCAAGGGGGCGGTTGCTCCGGTTTTCAGTATGGGCTGATGATCGAGGAGGGCACCGGTGACGCGTCGGCCGACCAGGTCTTCGAATCGAACGGCGTACGTCTGTATGTCGATCCGATCAGCTTGCGTTATCTGTCCGGCGCCCAGGTCGACTTCGTCGACAACCTGACCGGCGGCGGATTCACCATCAAGAACCCGAACGCCAAGTCCACCTGCGGGTGCGGCTCCTCGTTCGACGTGTAACGTTTCCCGGCCGGCGCCTCGTGGCATGGACGCTCAATCCGCCTACCTCGAACGTCTGCGCCCTGCCGGCGGCAAGCGCTCCAGCAAGCGCGAGTTGATCGTCAGCGTCTTTCTGGGGCAAGACGGGCACCTCAGCGCTGACGATCTGGTCGACCTGATGCGTCAGGAAGATCAGAAAATCAGCCGGGCGACCGTCTATCGCACGCTGCAGTGGATGGTCGACGCCGGCATTGCCCGGAAGGTCGACTTCGGTGAAGGCCGGTTCCGCTTCGAGCACTCCTACCGGCATCCGCGGCACTTTCACCTGATCTGTAAGTCCTGCAACCGGTCATCCGAGTTCCTGAGTTCAGACATCGAGGTCCTGCTCGAGGAGATCGCCGCCGCCCGCGGTTTCCAGGCCCGGCAGAGTGTGCTGCAAATCCACGGCACCTGCGAAGACTGTCGGGAGGGACGGCAGGACACCCCGACCGGGGCCACCACGGAGCTGCTGTTCGCGCGTGATGCGCTGCGCATGGCGATTGCCACCGAGCGCAGCGGCCTCGATTTCTATTCGCGCGGCGCGGACCTGGTGCGCGATACCCGGGCGCGCAAGGTGTTCAAGCGGCTCTCCGGCGAAGAGACCGAGCATCTCGGCACGCTTGAGGCCCGCTACCAGGAGCTGCTGGCCGAGGACCCCAAGCTCGAGTCCTATCCGACGTTTCTGTTTTTCAAGGGCGCTGCTGATGGGTTGTTTACGTCGGGGGCCGAAGAACTGGGCGGCGTCGTCGACGACCGCGAGGCCTTGATGATTGGCATCCGCTGTGAGCGAGCCTCCCATCAGTTCTTCAAGCGCTACGGCCAACGATTCGAGGACTCCGAGGGGAAGCGCATCTTTCTGGAGTTCGCCGACGAGGAGCGCGAGCACCTCGAACTGCTGATCCGCGAGTATCGGGCCCTCGTCACCCGGCAGGAGAAGTCAACCCGCCGCGCCACGCCGCGCAACGCCGCCACCTAATCTGGCAGCCCGTGGTGAAACCCTGCGTTGCACCGAATGCAGCAGGGCTTTCACCACGGGCTGCTAGTCCCCTGGGACTAGCGAGGCGGCTTCCGCGCCACAATCTGCGCGACCGCCGTCGGTTCCGTCCGCTCCTCGTCGTGGCACAGTTCCCAGTCGGTAAACACGTCACGCAGTTCGCCCGGTTGCAGGAGGTAGTCCGGCGAACGTGGCCCGGTGCCGCGATCCAGTTGTGCCACCGTGAACGTCTCGTAGATGACGAACCCGCGAGGTCGTACCGACTCGCGCAAGGCCGGCCAGATGGTTCGCTGCAGGTAGTTCGTGCAGATGACCAGATCGAATCGCTGAGGTGGCAATGGCGTCGCCTCCAGATCGCCAACCCAGAGCGCCGCGTCTCGTAGCGCGCCGGTTCTCGCCGCGCGGATCCGGGACAGGTCGCGGTCGACGCCGAACACCCGGAACCCCAGCTCGGCGGCAAGCCTGGCATGACGACCGGCCCCCATCGCCATGTCCAGCATGTCCAGCACCTCAAGCCGGTCTCGCAGGCGCTCGCGCACGATTGGCAGCCACCGGGCCACCAGCCGCGAAGGGGGCTGAGCCGGCTGCGGCCCGGCCGCTGATATGATCAACGGCTGATGTCTGCTGCGCTGATCACCGCGTCTATCCTCTCGCTCGTCGGTCTCGTCGTCAGTTTTGCGCTCGGTTATCTGGTGGCCGCGCCTGACGATGTGCTCGCGCACGCCACGCTCGCCATCTTCGTGACGCTGATCACGCTGCTCGGCCATTCGATGACCATGTTCTATCTCATCGGTAAGGTCAAAGCCATCAAGGACGCCGTCATCGAGGGCGAGCTGGAGACCGACGCCGTGGCCCGGGTATCCGCGCTTCGCGGTCCGGTGTTCAAACTGGCCTCGATTGCGATGGGCCTGACCATGTTGACCGCCATCA
The DNA here is from genome assembly GCA_937888665.1 of uncultured Acidobacteriota bacterium. Taxonomy (GTDB): domain Bacteria; phylum Acidobacteriota; class Vicinamibacteria; order Vicinamibacterales; family UBA8438; genus UBA8438. Next base: position 2,508 of record CALBET010000540.1, on the reverse strand, counting down.
TGGGCGGCGGCGTCGACACCGGGGTGATTCCTGCGGGGTTTCACGCACTGCTCGCCATCCTGGCCGTGGTCGCCAACTTCCTCGCGCTGCGGGCCATCGTGGATGCCCTGGCGGCGTCGAGCACGATCGTCGACGAGGTCAATCGCGACCTCGGGGTCTGAGCGTCCCTCATCACCGGTGTTCTCCAAGATCCTCCTCTTCGACATCGACGGAACCCTGCTGCTGTCTGGCCGGGCCGGATACCGTGCGCTGACCCGCGCATTCGAGGAGCTGTTTGGGGTGGAGCGCGGTTTCGACCACGTCCCGGTTGCCGGTATGACCGACGACCTGATCCTGACCGACGCGCTCGCCCGGGCCGACGTTCCCGCGGATGACGAGGCACGTGCGCATTTTCATCGCCGCTACTGTGAACTGTTCGCCGACGAGATTCACTTTCCCGGACCCCGCAAGGGGCTGATGCCAGGGGTGTCCCGGCTGCTGGACCGACTCAGTCAGATCGACCAGATCCGCTGCGGGCTCGTCACGGGGAATTTTGCCAAACCGGCTCGGATCAAGCTCGCCCACTTCGAGGTGTGGCATTTTTTCCACTTCGGCGCCTATGGGGACGACGCACCCGTGCGGGACGAACTCGTCCCGATTGCGGTCGAGCGAGCCGGGCGTGACGGCGTGAGGGTGGAGGCCGCCGCCGACGTGGTCGTCATCGGCGATACCCCGCTCGATGTCCAGTGCGCGGCGGCCGCCGGCGCTCGATCCATCGCGGTGGCCACCGGGAACTACGACGAAGCCGCGCTACGCCAGACCGACGCCCACGCGGTCCTGGCTGACTTGAGCGACACCGACGCCGTGGTGGAACTGCTACTTGCAGGGTGAAGAGCCGGTCTTTACCGGCGAGATCTCACTAGCCGTCTCCACACAATCAGGGGTCGTCCTCATCAGGTCCACAGGGAATCGCGCCGGGTCCAAACGGAACGGTGATGGTCATGCCTTCGCGCAGCGAGCGTCGATCGAATGCAGACGGAAACGCCCAAAAGATGTGCACGCGGATCGGGGCGGTGACGATAGAATTGCCGCTGCTTCTTGATCGACCTTCGAACCACACCCACGCATGCTTCTACGCGTTCTGTTGGCAGTCCGGCCTATCCCGACGCAACAAAGGCTCCGTCGCGCCTTCGAGCAAGAGGGTGCCATCGTGACGACTGCCCTGTCTGCCTCGGAACTCTGGCAACAACTCACCCACGACGACCAGGACATGGTCGTGCTGGGCGACTCAGTGCTAACGGACCCGCCGGAACCGATGATCGAATCGATCCGGCGGCTTCCGGACCGTCCTGAAATCGTCGTGATTCAGCCGGATGAGAAGCCCCAGGACAGTGCGAGACTTCTGGCAGCAGGGGTGCTGGCGCTTCTCTCCGACGGCCTGCCGGACAGGGCCCTTGCCGACGCGGTTCGGGCGCTCGTGGCCCGCCGTCGTGGCGAGGCCATCACGCGGCAACGGGCGGACCGCCCCCAGGAACGCTACGGCCTGAAGGACTTCGTCTTCGCCAGCCCGGCCATGCAGCAATTCATGACCGTGGTGCGCCGAGTCGCGCAGTCTGACTCGACCGTGCTGATCCAGGGTGAAACCGGCGTTGGGAAGGAGCGTCTGGCCCGCGCGCTCCACAACGACGGCCCGCGGGCTCGAGGACCCTTCATCGCCATCAACTGTGGCGCGTTTCCAGAGAGCCTGCTGGAAAGCGAGCTGTTCGGTCACGAAGAGGGCGCGTTCACGGGGGCGACGCGCTCGCGGCGCGGGTATTTCGAGCTGGCCCACCGCGGAACCCTTTTTCTCGACGAGGTTGCGGACATTCCAACGCACCTCCAGGCTAAACTGCTCCGCCTCCTCGAGGAACGGACGTTGCGCCGCCTTGGTGGGGAAAAGGAGACGCGCATCGACGTCCGCGTCATGGCCGCCACCAATCGGGATCTGGAGGCCGACACCGGCACAGAGCGCTTCAGGCTCGATCTGTACTACCGACTGGCGGTCGTGACGCTGACCATCCCACCGCTGCGAGACCGGGCCGAGGACATTCCGATGCTCGTGCAGAGCTACGTCGACCACTTTCGGACCGCCCTGCGCGTCCCGATCCAGGGACTGACCACCGCCGCCATGAACGCGCTCTGCGCCTATAGCTGGCCCGGCAACGTGCGCGAGCTCATCAATGTCATTGAACGCTCGATGCTCCTGTGTGCGACGGATCAGCTGGATCTGGCCGATTTGCCGGTCGCCGTCGGAAACCTGCAGCGACGTCTCGCGCAGGTGGGGGTCGCCACCGGCTCCCTGGACCAGAGCTTGCTCGAACGACCCTTGCTTGCGGCCAAAGAGATCATGATCCGGGGTTTCGAGCACGAATACCTCACGGCCTTGCTCCGCCGCACCGGCGGAAAGGTCGGCGCGGCGGCCACCCAGGCTGGGGTCAACGTCCGCTCCATCCACGAAATGATGAAACGCCTCGGCCTGCGAAAAGAACT
>CALBET010000539.1 GCA_937888665.1 uncultured Acidobacteriota bacterium | reverse complement strand
CGTCCGTGCAAAGCAGCAACGTGTCCTGAGCCCGAAGGTCGACCGCGAAGGTGTCGATCGCCGAGTCGCCGATCGGACTCGTCCCGTCGATGTCATGAGACGAGGACAATTCGTGATCGAGGGTAGGCATCCTCGTTGTGAACGCCATCGCGCCCCAAGGAGGCGCCGAATCCGTCCGTTGTCACGTCACGCCTCCCATCCTGTTTCTCACAGCGCTGTACCCGTGCCTCAGTATGGCGAGACGACGGCGGTTCTGCCCATCATATGTCCACTCTGCTGTTGGATCGCGGTGGCAGCTGCGCGGAAGCGCCCTCGACCTCTGCGAGGCGCTTGCTATTCGGGACCACGATCGTCCCGCACGATCCACTGGCGGCGGAATTCGGACTTCGGAGCGTTGCGCAGCAGTGCCCGCGTGATGGAGGCGCGGATCGTCAATCCGAGCAGAAGCAGTACAGCGGATGCTAGAGCCTTGCCGAGTCCGACAGCAAAGTCCAGTTCATGACGTTACAATCCTCACCCCAGAGTGTCGTCCCGGGTGGCCACCCGGGAGGGGCCTGCGTCGGCGGCGAGCTACAGCGTCGCCGCGGTGACGGACAGGCTCGTCGCGAGCGTCGCGGCCCGGTCGCTACCGCGGAAGGTGCCTGTCACCAGCGCGGCGTCCGCGGACGCCGCGGCGGCTGCCAGTACGACGTGGTGGTCGGCTACCGCGATGCCGTAGGACGGATCGTAGCCGCGCCAGCCGCCGCCGGGTAGATACACCTCGCCCCACGCGTGCAGGTCTGCCCGAAGAGTACCGGGCAAATACGCGTATCCACTGACGAAACGCGCCGCCAGTCCCATGGCGCGGCAGCAGTCCACGAAGAGGACCGCAAGGTCGCGGCAGGCGCCCCTACCGGACCGCACGGTCACGTCCGATGGGTTGGGCTCACCGGACTGACGTGCCTCATATTCGAAGTTACGCCGGAACGCCCGGACCAGCGTCAAGGGGAATTCAAGCTGCTTCCTGTCGGCCTCCTCGGCGATCGCGAGCGCGACCTGCCGGACGGCTCCGGTGATCTCATCGGGCTGACGACGATACGGTGCGAGCGTCGGAGCCCATCCAGGGGGGTACACATACGGCAGCTTCGAGTCCGGCTCGATCGCGAGGAAATGGAATGGATCGGTTACGAGCGTCTCGACTTCGACTCGGCTTTCCACCGTGAGCCGTGATGTCGCCCCCTCGAACCAGGTCTGCAACACGCTGTTTCCCTCCATGTCGAGGTTCTCTGCGCGCACGATCGGCGTGGGAGTCACCTGGACATCGAGGTCGAGCAAACGGGTGCCGGGACCAAGCCGAGGCCAGAACCGGAGCGTGTGTGGTTCCAGAAACACGTCTGAACCATACGAGTAGGTGACGCGGTGATGGATCGAGAGTTTCATGAAACCTCGGTGAGTGAGGAGGGCGGCGCGTGCCGGAAGAACGTGGCAGTGATCGCGTCGCCAACCTTGCTCACGCCATCCTGCAACTCGTCGATGAACTCGTGGACTCCGCGGCCGACGACCGTGCTGGCGTCCGTATAGTCGAGCTCTGACACGAGTCTTCCCGGTTCCTGTTCCGCCGAATTCACGAACCGTCGAGGCGGGGTGCCGGTCGCCGCGTGCAACGCCGCCTGGGCTTGTGTCGCGTAGTGATGACGGACCGCGGAAAGGTCAGATCGAAGAGGAGGAATCCCACGACCGTCTCGCTGGCGACCCGGCCGTAGGCGCGCCGGTACGGCTCGAATCCACTCGTCGAGCGAAGCAGCGCACTCCACTGCAAGTCGTCGACCGGCTTCCCGACATCGGCGGCCGATGGGAGCAGCAGGCCATACTGGACGTCGAGGACGCGGCTTGTCTGGTCTGCCCTCTCGATGAATCGGCCGAGTTGGCTGAAGTGCCATGTCTCCCCATGTTCCATCGTTTCGCTTTCGGTCGGCACGATGCCGCCACTCACAATGCGACGCTCGTGGTAGACGTCGTCGATGAACAGATGTAGCGCCCGAATGCGCTGGCTCAGCCCTTGTTCGCGTCGGTCCCACGCCCCCGCCTCGACGACGCGCGGGATGATATCGAAGGGAAAGATGCGTTCCGTCCCTGTGTCTTCGCCATAGACGTTGAACGTGATGCCCATGCGCAGCAGGGCCCGCTCCGCCGCTTTGCGCGGACCAGTCCGTCAGCTCCCCATACGGTAATGACGACGACTCGGCCGAATCGGTCACCAGTGTAGTATCAGGTCGCGATCGACGACTCGGAGCTTGAGCCACGTGAGGTCGCGAATCCGGGGCGTCGAACGTGCCGAGGCGTGTTGCTCGGACCCGATCGGGCACCGACATCGTCCGGTTCTTCCGCTGTCGCGAATGTGACTCGTCGCGCCACGTGTCGTCTACATGTGTGCCGGACAATGCCGCTGGCAGCGAAAGTGGCCGCTCGCGGCCGCGGTCGGAGCGGCGGCCGACTTTTTCGACCATGGGTCGGCTCGACTTTTGTCAGAGTCCTTAGCCCAGGGGGAATCCATGCCCGGGAAACCGTGGGAGATCGTGGTGGGAACAGGTCCGCTGGTAGCCGCGGCCGTTCATGATGGACACGAAGTGCGTGACGAGGTTGGCAGTCTGCTGGCGCTCGACGACGCGGCGCGGCTCAGGGAGGAAGACCCGTACACGGCAGGGTGGGCGGGTATCGTGCCAACCCGCATCATCGGCGGTCGGTCACGTTTCGAAGTCGATCTGAACCGACCGCGTGAGAAAGCGGTCTATCGTCGGCCCGAGGATGCCTGGGGGCTCGAGGTGTGGCGTTCGCCGCCGCCCCAGGACCTCGTCGATCGGTCGCTGGCTCAATACGATGCGTTCTACGACGATGTTCATAGGGCGTTGGAGACGGTCCGTGCGGCCCACGGCGCGTTCGTGGTGTTCGACCTCCACACCTACAATCATCGCCGCGACGGCGCGGACCGGCCACCGGCCGACCCCAGCGCCAACCCGGCCGTGAACATCGGCACCGGGACGATGGACCGCGTTCGCTGGGGGCCGCTCGTGGACCGCTTCATGCGCGACCTCGGCCAGGTGGAGGTCCAGGGACGACGACTCGATGTCAGAGAGAACGTGAAATTTCAAGGCGGCCAGTTCTCGCGATGGATTCACGAGACCTTCCCGGGCGCGGGCTGTTCCATGGCGGTCGAATTCAAGAAGTTCTTCATGGACGAATGGACGGGTGAGGTGGAAGCCCAGGCGCATGAGCAGATTCGGTCGGCACTGGGTTCGACGATCCCCGGCGTGCTGCAGGAACTACAGACGATCGGTCTGACTCCCTGACATGGCCCCGACGCCTCGGCCGCTTCGGATTTCTCAGCACTTTATTCAGTCCGCGTGTGGCCGGCTGGCTGAGAACAAGCGACTGAGTCGGCGCCTCCCGATCTGGGGCCGGATGCACATTGATCGGCAGCTGCCGTTTCTGTGCGTCTACCGCCGCCCGGACAAAGGCGATGATGGGGAGACGGCTCGACTGATTACGAGCCAGGCGTCGTACCTGCTCGCCTCCGGTGCGCGAGAACTGCGCGAGAGCCTTCCTTTCCTCGTGCGGGAGACCGTGGCCACGCTTGGCGGCATTTTCGGGGGTTGCCTGATCCTCGAAATCTGGGTGCGGACCAAGAGCGGGGTGCACGAGGCAGCAGACGGCATCAGGCCCGCGTTCAAGATCGTTGCCCCAACAGATTTCGGGCTTTCTTCGACCATCGAGGTTCTGGAGGACGCCTTGCGGACAATAAGGATCCTAAAAAAACCCGCCAGCGTCGAGACCGTCTCCGACGGTAAAAAAATAGCGCCACCCGGGCTTCCGATGTTGCTGTCGCCCACCCAGCTGGCCGAAGCGCGCAGCCACGTCGTGGGCCTCGAGATTGAGCCGGTATACCTCAACCCCGAGACGGGACAGGTCTATCCCCTCGTATTCCGGGCGCTGCGTCGGCAGTTGTCCCGTGCGCTCCAACGGGCCTTCTACCAGTACGCGCGGTCCAACACGACCGCTGACCCAGCGCACCGCCATGCGCTCGGCCGCCGGGCGCTGGTCAAGGCGGTCTGGACTGCCGACCGAGGGCTGGCGGAGGTCAGCGATGCGTTCGACTTTCTCCTTCAGGTGACGCCCGTCAACACGGAACGGGCCTGGACAGCATTCAAGCGTACCCGGTTCGAGCGAATGCCCCAGTTCCTCTACCGGCCACGGACCGTCGCCCCGAGCCTGTTGAAGCGCAGCCTCTACGCCGTTCCGCTCGAGCGCGTCGACGACCCCGTGATTGCGCAGCTGTTTAGGGAGAAGCAGGCAGAACTGGACCGCCAGCTCACGATGCTGCTCGACCGGGAAACGCCCCGTTTCATCCATGGCAGCCTGCAGCTGTTCGGCGGGGTTGACGACGCCACCCTTCAACTCGCGACCGACCTGCTGAGTCGCTTGCCCACCCGTAGCCGGGACGACGCCAGCCCCACCTTCGCGGACGCGATGCTCCTGGCAGGTCGCGCTGAGGCGGAGCTAGCGTATCTGCGACACGCGTATCCCACGCTATCGGCCCGTGTCGAGGTGCGCGACGACATCCATGGTCTGATGGTCTCCGAAGGGAATCTGCTTATCGGACGTCGCACGAAGATCCCCTCCTCGCGCGTGGACGCCCTCTTGCAGCACGAGGTGGGCACACACGTGCTCACCTACCACAATGGTCGTGCGCAGCCGCTGAGGCAGCTATACGCGGGTCTGGCCGGCTACGAGGAACTGCAGGAGGGGCTGGCTGTCCTGGCGGAATATCTCGTGGGGGGTCTTAGCCGCCCCAGACTGCGGTTGCTGGCGGCCCGCGTGGTCGCGGTTCGCCGGATGATCGACGGCGCCTCGTTTGTGGATGTGTTTCGGGAGCTCGACCGAGATCTGGATTTCGCCCAGTACACGGCCTTTATGACCACCATGCGGGTATTCCGCGGCGGCGGGCTGACCAAGGATGCCGTGTATCTGCGGGGCCTCCGCGCGCTGCTGCGATACCTCGCCAAAGGCGGGTCTCTCGAGATGCTCCTGATCGGCAAGATCGGTGCGGCTCATGCCCCGATCATCAAAGAACTGGTCCTGCGCAAGGTGCTTCAGCCCGCGCCGCTGCGTCCCCGCTATCTAGAGAGCCCCGCCGCATTGGCCAGGCTGGAGCGGGTTCGGACGAAGAGCTCCATCTTCGACCTCATATAAGAAAGGCAACGATGAGAATTGGATTCATGGTCAACGACCTCCAGACGGAGGAGGCGGGGTACACCACGGTCAGACTGGCCATGCAGGCCACCACTATGGGACATGAGTCGTGGTACCTGGGGGCCGGCGATTTCGCGTTCGAGGCCGATGAAAAGGTCCACGCGATCGCCAGCAGCGTGCCAAAGAAGAAGTACACCCTGACGAAGAACTATCTAGCCGACCTCCAGGGGCCAAAGGCCGTGAAAGAGAACATCACGGTGGACGACCTGGACGTCCTGCTCCTACGGAGTGATCCTTCTACCGAAACCGGCGCGCGGGCCTGGGCGCAAACCGCGGGTATCAACTTTGGAC
>CALBET010000538.1 GCA_937888665.1 uncultured Acidobacteriota bacterium | reverse complement strand
GTTCTGGTGGGACCGGGGTATTTCGGTCGGCCGCACGTCTCTCATCACCGATCCGTCGGACGGTCGTTTGCCGGCGAGAACGACTGAGGCGACCGCGTACGGCGACACCGCTGAGGCGCAGCGCCTGCAGGCCGCCAAGCGTGGCCAGGTTCCGGCGCATGGTCCGGAAGACATGGACCTGGGCGATCGCTGTCTCGTGTACCGGCCGGTGCCGATCACGTCGAGCGGCTATAACAACCACGTCCACGTCCTGCAGTCGCCCGGTTACGTCGTGATCTTACAAGAGCAGATTCACGATGTTCGCATCATCCCCGTGACCAACCAGCCTCAACTGCCAGAGGACGTCCGGCAGTGGTTGGGCGTCTCGCGCGGCCGGTGGGAGGGCGACACGCTGGTTGTCGAGACCACGGGGTTCTACCACCAGGCGGATTACCTCGGGTCGCACGTGAACCGACACGTCGTCGAGCGCTTCACCCGGACCGCGGCCGATGGCATCGCCTACGAGTTCACCGTGACCGACCCGACGGTGTGGACCAGGCCCTGGACCGGCATGGTGCCCTGGCGTCCTACCGAGGGGCCGATGTTCGAGTATGCCTGTCACGAGGGCAACTACGGCATGACGAACCTGCTCACCTCGTCGCGCGCGGAAGAGCGTGAACCGTCGAAAAATCTGCCTGACAGTCTCTACGAGAAGTTACAGGCTCGGGCCAAGCGCGAACGGCGCTCTGTTGCGCAAGAAGTGACCCATCTTCTGAGCGACGTGCTCGAGGCCTCGGAACCGCTGTCGATCCTCGATCTGCAAGGGCTTGGCAAAGATCTCTGGGCTGGCGTTGACGCGACGGCCCACGTCGAGCGCGAGCGGGCGTCGTGGGACTGATCGCGGATCTGCACACGGGGCCCGTCGCACTCGACACCGTGGTGTTCACCTACTTCATCGAGGAACACCGCACGTTCCTCCCCTTGATCACCCCGCTGTTCAGACAGGCAGATCGGGGCAGACGGCAGCTCGTGACCTCTGCATTGACGCTGCTGGAGGTCTTGGTCGTGCCCTACCGCGCGGGTCATCGCCAACTGGCCGAACAATATGAGGCGCTCCTGACCAGGAGCCGTGGTGTGCGGCTGGTCGATCTCTCACGCGAGCAACTCAGGGCGGCCGCCCAGCTTCGGGCGGCGACCGGGGTGAAGACGCCCGACGCGCTGCAGATAGCGGCGGCGCTTGCGGCCGGGTGCTCCACCCTTGTCACCAACGACCGTCGACTGCCGGAGGTTCCTGGCCTCCGCGTGCTCCAGCTCTCGTCCTACGTGACATGATCCGCCAGGGATGTTGGGGTAGTGTAAGCACCCTGAACAACACCTGTGGCTTCCATGCGCGCGGCACCACGCGCATGACTTCGTGTCTCACTTCCACCGGACGCGTGGGCCGTCCGTCGCCGCAATGAGTCGACCGTGACATGTCGTTAAACCCAGGCACCACGCTCGGCGTCTATGAGATCCTCGCCAAGATCGGCGAGGGCGGTATGGGCGAGGTCTATCAGGCCCGCGACACGACGCTCGACCGAGATGTCGCGCTGAGGGTGCTTCCCGAGGCGTTCACGGCCGACCCCGAACGCCTGGCCCGATTCGAGCGCGAAGCGAAAGTGCTGGCCTCGCTGAACCACCCCAACATCGGGGGCATTTACGGTCTCGAATCGACCGGCGACATCCGCGCGCTGGTGCTCGAGCTCGTCGAGGGGCCGACGCTGGCGGATCGTCTTGCCGAGGGGCCGATTCCGCTCGACGCGGCGCTCCCAATCGCCCCCGCATTGTATCGATTTGGGGGCGTGGACGGCGCCTGATCTGGCGATCGG
>CALBET010000537.1 GCA_937888665.1 uncultured Acidobacteriota bacterium | reverse complement strand
GAATCGGCGATCCCGCCCCGATTTCACAAGCGGGCTAGGCACGGACAAGGCACGAAAGCTGATATCTGCAGTGACGAAATAGCCTCTGACCAGGTGTTTCGTGTGGAGCGGATGACGGGAATCGAACCCGCGTATTCAGCTTGGGAAGCTGATGTTCTACCATTGAACTACATCCGCGAAGGCCCTCGACACTAGCCGAGGGAAACGCCGACAAGCCGCGTGACCTGGTGTTTCGTGCCGGGCCCGGGACTTGCTGTTGTTGGTGTGAAATCACGAGGATAGTCCCTCTTGACCTCTGTGAACCCCTGTACTGGGCACGTTGTGGGCACGGAGCATGGCCACCTCTGGAAGTCTGGTCGTGAGTGGCGGCTGCGAGGTCGAGCGATCGCTTGCTCCGCAATCAGGCGGGCGATCGTGGTGTCTTCTGCGTCGCCGGCTCCTGCCGAGCCCGATGCCGCATCAGCGACTCTCAGGTCCTGACGCTGTCTCGAGACGAACTGAAGTGCGATGGCGCACTCGACAACCGCAAATGATCGGCCTGGGCGCGGGGAGTTCCTGTCACGTACTCTGGTGATGAACTCTCGGCCTTCCCGGGCCCTGTAGAAGGTATCGATGGCGGGCAAGGCAGCAGCACGAAAGCAGTTGATTCCTGACCTCGGTTGCTTCGTGCGGGTGGTTGGCGATGGGAGCGTTGGGCGCCTTGCGTCGATCGAGGGCGATGAAGCAATTGTGCGTTACTTCAAGGGGCCGCAGGAAGCCCCGTACGAAGAGACATCCGTGCCGGTTGCCGATGTTGCCGATGTTGCCGAGTATGTGCCTCCCGTTAACACGAGGGTCTTCTGGCGGGATGGTGGGCAGTGGCGTGTTGGCAGAATCGACGCCGCCCCGATCGACGGTGAGACCGATTTCGTTGTGGCGCTACCCAACTCTGCTGGCGCAATCCTCGATCCCGCTTCGTTCGACGTGCGCTGGGATCGGCCAATCGATGACCCGTTCCTCTTTCTCAAGGCCGGAGGTACAGAATCGCCATGGCTGTTCGATCTGCGTTCGCAGTTGCTCGGCTGTGTTGAACGTCAACGTATGACCGCTCGGGGAGCCGAGGGCCTACTCGCCTCTTCCGTAGAGATTCACGCCCATCAGTTCGTCGCAGTCCGAACTGCGGGCAGCAGCGAGCACTGTCGCTTCCTGCTGGCCGATGAGGTCGGAATGGGAAAGACGATCGAGGCGTGTGCCCTCATGCGGCAGCGGGCTGGCGAGGATGGATCCATCTTGGTGGTCGTGCCCCACCACCTCGTCGGGCAATGGCGGGCCGAGTTGTCCGAGAAGTTCCATCTCGATGAATCAGTTGATTCTTTGAGGATTGTTTCCTCCAACATGCCAGACGAATGGCCCGCTACGGCGCCGAACATGCTGGTGGTGGACGAGGCGCACCATTTCACCCGGACGGGAGGGTCGAGCGACGAAACAAGAGGACAGTTGGCCGAACTTGCTCGATCGGCGACCCATCTGCTGTTGCTCTCGGCGACACCAGTGAGGTCCAATGAAGCCGGTTTCCTCGACATGCTGTCGATGCTCGACCCGAGTACCTACGACACAGCCGACGTCGACGGGTTTACGCAGCGTGTTCAGGAACGGGACCGCCTCGCAAGGATCGCACGGTCACTCGGCAGTCTCGACGACCAGTTCGAATTCTCATTCCTGTCGTCGCAACTCGCGGAACTGTTTCCATCAGACGCGAGTCTTGGCCGACTGATGGAAAGGGCCAAGAAGTGCGCACAGGCCGACTTTGCTCGAGCAATCGCTCGCGTGCGCTCCCACCTGTCGAACGTTTATCGCCTTGACCATCGAGTCCTCAGGACGCGGCGCGGTCACCTGACTGGTGGCGTCTTCGCTGTGCGAGGAAGAACGCGGGGACGTCCATTCACCCTGGAGATCGATGATCCAACCGGAGACCTTCGATTCGACCTTCTTGAGTTTGTTCGTACTCAGTTGGCGATCGCCCTCGACGAGAACGTCATCGACAAGCGTGCCGCGGTTGAGATCTTCGCAGAGCTTGCAGGTCGATGCTCGTCGTTGCCAGTTGCACTTGACCCGGTCGAGAATCCTGAAGCGGCCATCGAGACTTTCGCGGGGCTTCTTGAGCCCGCAGAAACGGAACTGTTCCGAGGGCTCCTGGCGTCTACCTCCAAGAGACAGGATCGGCTGCTTGAGAGTTTCGTTCGCGAGTTGTCGGACCTCGTAGCCGTACGCAAAGTCGGCAGGGTTGTCGTCGCCTCTGCCTACACCGAAACGATTGAGATGGTCTCGGAATTGATGATTGGGAAGTGGGGAGCGCATCGCTCCGCACTCCATTCGCTCCGGCAGTCGCGTAGCGAGAACGCCAGCGCCGTGGAGCGGTGGGAGACCGACTCCACTTGTTCCATCCTGTTTGTCGATTCCGGCGCGGAAGAAGGAATCAACCTTCAGGCTGCCGACCTACTCGTCCACCTCGACCTCCCGTGGAGTACCAATCGCATAGAGCAGCGAATCGGGCGCTGTGATCGATACGACGGAGACCGCAAGGACGCGATTCCATCAGTCGTCGCCGCATACGGCGAGTTTGCCTACGGAGCCGCATGGTTCGAATTTCAAGCTGATGCTGCGGGAGTGTTCGACCGGTCCGTGTCGTCGTTGCAGTACACATTGGCAACGATTGAGGAGCGGTTGACGCTCGACGTGATCGAGGCTGGGCCGGAGACCCTGCGCACCGCCATCGCGCAGTTTCGAGTCGAACTCGAAGAGGCGGAGGCCACAATCGAGGCACACGATGCGCTCGACTCGATCGACGTGTCGGCTGATGTCGCGGCGCTCCTTAAGGCGGACTCAGATGAGCACTTCTCGGAAGCGCTCGTCGACTGGCTTGGCGGAATCGGATGCCGAGCACGACAGGTCCGCCCAGGCGTCGTCAGTTTTCGATGCAAAGGACGACCCCAGGTTCCTCGACCGCTCGAGATCACAATCAATAGATACAGCGACGTCCCGCTCGCGCTTTCTCGACAGGCGTCAGTACGGGGCGGCGAGGAGTTGCTCAGGGCTGGTCACCCACTCGTAGACGCCATTGTCGATCACCTCAGGACCTCAGATCGAGGGGTGTCCTTCGCCATGCAGCGTCATGCGACCACGTGGCCGCCGGTGGCGGTTACGCGCGCGGAGTTGCTTGTGTCCGTCGACGATCGGATGCTCGCATCCGTGGCCGACGGTGCCGCACTCGCGCTCCTCCGAGATCTCTGCTCGGAGTCTCTGCCGACACAGCACGAATCCGTCTTCTTTCTCATCGATGGCCGCGAGGCGGACCATCCATCGATCACGCGCTCGTACGACAAGTCGAAGGGTGATCTCAACCTCGCCTCGCGCCCCCAACTCCGGGAGCAACTCATCGGGCTTGTGGACTGGGAGGAGCTCTGTGCCGGTGGGAATGAGATGGCGAAGCAAATCGTGCGCGGACGCATCGCAAATCGAACCGAGCGTTCTCGCACCGTCGACGAGATCATCGAGAAGATGGTTCTGGCGTTGGATCAAAGGCGCCTTCGGCTGGGTGAGCACGACCGGTCGGAATCCATCGGGGTCGACAGTGTGGACTTGCCTGCCTTAGAGCGAGTTCTCAGCGAGCCTCGGATCGATGTGGTCGGCGCGGGCGCGATCCTGCTATGCGATTCGAAGAGACTTCACTCTGATGTCTGAAGTGTCCGCAGCCGAACGCGACCTTCGTCGGTGGGCCAGCGGCCAGCCCCCGAGTGGACCCTCGCGGATCGCGTCAGCATTGAGGTCGTGCCGGCCCAACTCACCGGCCGGCGCGCTCGATGTAGCTGTGCTCATCCGTCAGGCACTTCGTTCCTCGGACGCCTCGCGGGCGGCCACTGCAGAAGCAGGAGCCGGCGCAGTTCACCAGAGTTGGGTGACGATTCCGACGGGCACTTGCCTTGACGGTGTCGACTGGTCGGAACTTGGGATCGGCCACCGCATCACCCCAACGGGTCAACTGGAACTTCGAGCGATGCCCTGGACGCCGAAGTGGCTGGCTGACGTCCCGGTAGGGGGATGCGACGGAGACGTCGCAGCTTGTCAGTTGCAGCGACGAGACGAAGCCGTTTCCCCGGACCCGTTCCTAGTCGAAATCGATTCATCGATCGAGACGTATCGGACTGCGGGCCAGCGCTCGGCCGTGCGTAGCGCATTTCTGATGCCGCCGGCGAGCACGCTGCTCGTCAACCTTCCGACAGGCGCCGGAAAGACCCTCCCGCTTCTGGCCCGTGCACTCCTGACCCCTCCGGGAAAGACCAGCGTCGTCATCGTTCCGACGGTCGCACTCGCCTTGGATCAGCATTCTTCTCGTCGAGCACGGTCCGGGCCTCACCGTGTCGAAAGACCTGCCGAAATTGGGCTACAAGGGTGTCGAGAGTTGCGAACTGAGCTTCGAACAGTTCCGAACGCCTCTGACCTCGCTGCTAGGTACGGAGGAAGGTCGAGGTTTCGGCCAGATGATGAAGGGACTGGAGACCGGACGCATCCAGGTTGCGGCTCGGGCGTTGGGTGTAGCGCGGGCAGCGTTCGAGGATGCACTCGGATATGCACAACAACGCGAGTCTTTCGGCAAGGCGATCTGGCGGCATCAGTCAATCGGCAATTATCTCGCCGACATGGCCACGAAGCTGGAGGCCGCGCGACAGCTGGTCTTGTACGCGGCCGACCGCTTCGACGCGGGAGCGCGTTGTGACATGGAAGCAGGCATGGCCAAGCTGTTTGCCTCCGAGGCCGCTATGGAGATCACCCTCAACGCGATCCGGATCCACGGCGGCTACGGATACTCGACCGAGTTCGATGTCGAGCGGTATTTCCGAGATGCCCCGCTGATGATCGTCGGAGAGGGAACGAACGAGATCCAGCGCAACGTGATCGTTCAACAACTCGTGGCTCGTGACATAGGTTTCACTTGATGGGGACGCAATCCACTCCCGTTGTTGCATACCGCGTTATCGCAGCTGATCTTCGCGCTGCCCTCCTTCGTGGCGAGTTCGCAGGAGGCGCCCAACTTCCAATCGAATCGGCGTTGGCAGATCACTACCGGGTCAGTCGCCAAACGATACGCCGAGCATTCCAGGAACTAGTCGCGGAAGGGCTGGTTGAGCGGACGCGCGGCCGCGGCACATTTGCGGCCAATCCGAGTCGTCGTTATCTCCGCCAGTTTGGCTCGATCGCTGACCTGATGGGCTTCGCCGAGGACACCAAGCTTGAGGTCATCGAGCCGCTGCGGCGATGTGTCAACGTGGAGGCTGCCGGACGACTTCGACTTGACGGGGACATTGTGCATCGGCTGGTGTTCACCCGTAGTTTCGACGACGCACCGTTCTCGCTCACCACGGTGTACCTGCCGCCGGACATTGCCGAGCGTCTTGATGATGTAGAGGAAGTCACGCGTGCCGGCGCGCAGAGTAACGTCACGATCATTGGCGTGCTCGAGGCGCACCTGGGAATCACCATCTCGGAGGCGGACCAAAGCATCACAGCCGAAAGTGCCACGGAGGCGCTCGCCAGCTCGCTTGGGTGTTCCCGAGGTGCACCGCTCTTGCGGATCGACAGAGTTTATCTGGGCCTCGACAATGCACCCGTTGAACTGGCAGTCGCGCACTTCCTTCCCGACCACTATTCCTACCGCGTTAACCTTCGCCGCGGCACATGACGGATGCGTGGTCGGATGAGACGATTGATCGTCATCAACCGTGGCGAGCGGTCTACAACACCTCCGTTGGGCTCGGAACCGCGGGCCTAACGGCGACTCAAGGAGACCAACGGGATCGTTCGCAGCGTGATTTCTCGCCACTTGGTCGCTCGGAGCGGAGCGTTACTTAACCAGTGCTCGAAGGCACCCGAGTGCTTGAACGACCGGTGAACCCCTGACCGTATGGCAGTGATCGCGTACCAGCAGGGCGTCAAGAGAGAACCTTCGAGGGTCGACTCGGTGCAGGCCCACAGGAGTCCGTGCGCTTGAAGCTTGAGGGCAGGAATGGGACGTCGAGGTCGAGGTCCTCACCAGCTAGGTGCCTGAGTAGCGTCGTGGCGTACATCCGACCTTCGGTCTCCATGTCCCGACTAATGATCGAAGCGGGAGGATTCAGAGCGGCGATCCAAATGGAATTCCCGTAACCCACGAGCGAGATATCGCCCGGGATGGTCAGACGTGCCAACCGGCAAGCTTCGAAGGTCATCGGTAGAACGGAGTGAGTCGCAGCGATGAGGGCGGTGGGGCGGTCGGGCGCTGTGAGCAGCGGAACAAGATCGTTGGAACTGCCGGACCTGACCACGAGACCTTCATCCTTGAGCCCCCGACTCTGCAGTACCGATACGAGGGCTTCGAGCCGGGACTGGGTGATCGCGCTGTACTGATCGCTAGCCCCCCACTTCGGGATCACAAAACCGAATCGCTCATGGCCCTCATCGGCAAGCATCTCAAATGCCTCTCTGTGCGCCAAGAGTTCGCCGCTCAGACGAAAGCGCTTGTAGCGGTCTTCATCGGAAAGGAACCGAGGTATGAACGGGATATCGGCTTCCACCAACCGATCGAAGGCGTTGCGGGGGGCACGAACCGGACCCGACAATATGACGCCGTCGACCTGGTGCT
Organism: uncultured Acidobacteriota bacterium; assembly: GCA_937888665.1. Lineage (GTDB taxonomy): Bacteria > Acidobacteriota > Vicinamibacteria > Vicinamibacterales > UBA8438 > UBA8438. The sequence goes on along the minus strand of CALBET010000537.1, from coordinate 5,636 downwards.
CGAGCAGGCTTTCAAGTTGGCGCCCCTGCACTGCAACTGATCCTTCGCCGTCTGCGATGAGCAGTGTGTAGCCAGCTGCACCGATCTCCCTTTGTGCCCCCCGGAGGACTAGGAGTTGGGTCTCGTTGCTGAGGTCGTAGGAGAGAAGCCCGATCGTCTTGGTGCGCTTGCTGCGCAGCCCGCGAGCGAACCTGTTGCCGGTGTAGCCCAGCCGTTGGCTCGTCTCGAGGATTCGCCGACGCACCTCGGGATTGGTTGGACCGCTCCCGTTGAGGGCCCGCGATACCGTGGCGGGCGATACACCTGACGCCTCAGCGACGTCACGAATCGTGACTGGGCGCCCGATGCGGTGCACGCCTTCTCCCTGGTCCGTGTCTGTGATCTCGCCTGTCATGTGCACTCCGATTCTCTAGGCAGTCGCATCGGCCGACGCGCCACGCACTCACCGAACTCTATTATGGGTTACACCGCAATCGATTTCGAACGGACGCAGTGATGCTTCCTCCTTCGGCTTGGACCGGGTTCGCCGTGGCGCAACCCCCTGGATCGGTCCACTGCGATGAGTGTCATTGCAAACGACGAGCTGCTGAACGCGGATCTCCCGTCGCAAGACGCCGCCATTCTCCGGTAGCCGGTCGTTCCCAAGCGCTGCAGGTCGACTCCTCCTCGCAAGGGAGCGGAGATCGTGACGTGGTCCGGCACTTGGAATTTGTTGGGACGCGATCTATCACCGTGGCGGAATCCGTATGGCGGAATGAAGGTCGTTTGCATCGCCCGGCTTAAGCACTTCGGCGCTGAGAACGCCGTCGGACGTGGGATCGTGACCGACAATGGGGATGAGATCGACGCTTTGCGGTAGGTCCAGACAGCTGGTGTGCCCGTCGTAGAGGCGTTGAGCGCGTCGGCCGAGCTGGCCGATCCGCCTCTGCTTCAACTGAAGCCGGGCGTACCAAGGCCTTATACGGGGCACGGCTCCGCACCCATGAGTGCAAGCGCAGCACGTTCGCCCCGAGTTTGAGGTCGGCGGATCCCGCTCGGGTGTCGGAGTAGCTGGTCATCGTGGGAGCAGCCTGGGACCTGGGACAGGAACCATCGGCCCGTCCCAAGCGCGCTTTTGAAATCGATTTCCGACTATGGTACTTTCTGCCGCTTGGAGACAGGATGTGAGGGGGATTGGAATGGCGAGCTCGCCGGACGACCATTTGCCAAGTGAGTCGATAATGCTCGAGGCCGTATCGGAGGACGGCTCCACTGCCTTCGGGGCACGAATCTGTCGTTACCCATCTGCGGGGCTTGCGTGGATCTGGGTGCACGCCTTGGTTGCGGGTAGGTTCTACAGTTTCAATTCGAACGAAGAGGCCTTCGAGTCAGCATCGGAATCCACACCGGTGGACGGCATCGTCTCCTTCCAGCGTGATGCTGCTCGGTTCTGGACCGAAAGGCGGGTTGACGGGTCGGACCGCCTCGCCGCCTCCCTCGACGTGGCTGTCCCAGCGCATCGCGATCCGCACGCACCGCAGACGGATGGCGCGGTGGAGCTGCGCATTAGGGCGTCGTTTCTTTCTGACGCAGACCCGGGTAGCACCCGCCAAGGCCGACTCGAAGCACTGGGAACGGTGGACGCGGCAATGGAGGTGGATGGCCGACGGGCCTCGGTCTACGCGCTCGGCCACTGGCATCAGCAGATCCAGGGCCACCCCCGATTCCGCCAGGCATTCACCTACGCTTCTCTCCGCGGTCGGGAGGCCTCAGCCGTTGCAGTTGTGCGAGGTTCTGACGCGGCCGGCTTTTGGGATTCGGGGGGGCAGCGACGAGCGATCGTTTCGGCTTCGTTCGGCCCGGTGGGGGCCAATCGGGTGATCGAGTTCGGCCTTGATGACGGCTCGAAAGTGCGCGGTTCGGCGGATGTACTCTGCACGTACTCGGTCCCGATCTACGCAGTCCGTCGACCGGGATCTCTCGTTCGAGCGACCCTCGGCGGCGCTGAGTTGACTGGGTCGATAAATGACTATGACCCATCCCGGACAATCTGCTTCCCGAATGCTGCAGGTGTGGTATGACTGCCTTTGGGCCGCCGCTCTACCGGGACATGCTCCATCGCGAGGACATCAAGCCGCAGGCGCTCGACGAGTGGGTCGATGGCCTGCTAGACGTCGGAATTCCTTCTGTCCAGTACGCCGTTCGACGCCATGGGGAGCTGGTCGTGTCGGCGGCAACCGGCTATCACGACCGAGAGCAGCGCCACGCTACGCGAGGCTCGATGTATGTGCTGCTCTCGTCGACCAAGGCGCTGACCGTGCTGGTAATGCTCATGCTGCGGGACCGTGGCTACTTCGACTGGGATGACCGGATTTCGGCTTACTGGCCGGAGTTCGCTGCGGAGGGCAAGCAGGACGTCACCATCCGTCACGTCATCAGCCACCGGGCGGGCCTCAGCCCTGAACCGGCCGGGACCAGCTGGGCGTGGTGGCGTGACCGTGAACAGACCGCCCGTCAGGTTGCGTCGCTGGGTCTGCGTTGGGAGCCGGGAACTTCGGTGGGCTACCACAACCGCACCTGGGGAATGATGCTCGATGAGCTCGCATGGCGGATGACCGGACGGCGCGTGGGGGAGCTGCTGCACGGCGAGATCTTGCGGCCCATTGGCATCGAGGATCTCCATTTGGGCTACAGCGACCGCAAGGTTGACCAGCGTCTACTGCGCATAGCGAGCCCTGCTTCACCGGTTTCAAGTGACCAAGCGGCGACAACGGGGGTTGACCAGGCCCAGGAGTTTCGTCCCAGGATAGGCGGCGAGGACAATCCATTCAATGCCGCCGAGTTGCTGAGGCTGCCGCTTGCGTTCGGTACGGCAGTTGGCTCGGCCGAGGCCGCTTCCGACGCTGCCTCCTTCTTGTCAGGGTGCGGCCTGCATCGAAGCCATCGGATCTTCTCGGTCGACGTCTTTCGCGAGGCGAGGGAGCGGCAAGATGCTCCAGGGGATGTAGACCAGACGCTTGGCGCGCCAGCCGATTGGGGGCTTGGCCTCCAACTAGACATTTTCCAGAAGGTTCCTGGCCTTAGGAATGCTGTGGGCCACGCCGGTGGACGCACGGTCGTCGTCTTCGGGGATCCGTCCTCCGGGGTGAGCGGCGCCTGCATCCTTGGGGGCGTCGGGCACGACTCCTCCGCCGCTCTTTTTGATCGCAAAGCTCCGACCCGCTGGCCTGTGACCTTCGCCGAGGCCGTCGCTGCCGATCTCGGGCTTTCCTCCGAATGATGCGAGTAGGGAGACAGGCGTGGCAAGGCTAATCCTTCACCGAGTTCTGGCCGTGGTGCCGATGCTGTTCCTCGTGACTGTGTTCACATTCCTGCTCGTGCATCTCATCCCCGGCGATGCTGCTGAGTACATGGCGGGCGACGAGGCCACGGTCCAAGACGTGGCTCGCATTCGGGAAGAACTTGGCCTTGACGACCCGCTCGTCGGCCAGTACTTGGAGTGGGTGTCGAACGTGGCGTTGGGTGATTTCGGAACCTCGATGCTGAGCAGCCAGGACGTGGCTGAGATGGTGACATCCCGGCTGCCCGTAACGCTCTCGCTGGCCGTCGGCGGCGTTATCGTGGCTCTCGTTATCGGGGTGACGACTGGGGTCGCCGGAGCAGTCCGACCGGGCAGCCTGCTAGACCGCGCTGCCACGGTGTTCGCTTCCCTGGGTTTGGCGGTCCCGAACTTTTGGTTCGCCCTCGTGTTGGTGTACGTCTTCGCACTCACCCTTACCTGGTTCCCAGCCACAGGGTATACACCGTTGACTGAGAGCCCGATTGGGTGGCTTGCGAGCATTGCGCTGCCTTGCATCGCGCTTGGGACGTCGGCGAGTGCGTCCATCTCTCGGCAGACCCGTAGCGCGCTGATCGACGTGCTGGGTAAAGAGTACGTCCGCACCGCTCGCGCTGCTGGCGTGTCGCGTCGTGTCGTAGTCGGTAAGTACGGCTTGAAGAACGCAGCGATCCCCGTCATCACGGTGCTCGGTTTTCAACTGAGCGGTCTGTTCGCAGGGGCGCTCATCGTGGAACAGGTGTTCGCGCTGCCGGGGCTCGGGAGCCTCGCCGTGTCAGCCGTCAGGACGAGGGATATCCCAATGATTCAAGGGATTGTCCTATACATCACAGTCGTGGTCATTTTCGTCAATCTCGCGATCGATGTGGCGTACGGGCTATTGAACCCGAAGGTGAGGAGCGAGTGAGCACACCAGCAGCGCAGAGTGTGGCAGTGCCACCGGCGGCGGCGCCAAAGCGAGACGACGGGGCACAAGCGCAGAGCAGTGCAGACGACCACCCGCTCGGGTTCTACAGCCGTCTGGCACGTCGTTTCCTCGCGGAGCGGGCTGCCGTCGCATCGCTTGTCTTTCTTGTCTTACTGGTGTTCGTTGCCGTGTTCGCTCACCTCTTGGCGCCGTACGATCCGCTTTCTCAGGACTTGAGGCGTGCGCTGGAGGGACCGTCAACTGAGCACCTCCTTGGAACCGATAACTTGGGGCGAGACACGCTTTCCCGCCTGCTCTTCGCTGCCCGGATCGCTCTGCTGGGTTCGGCGCAGGCCGTTAGTTTGGCGCTGGTCATCGGTGTCCCGCTGGGGCTCGTCGTGGGATACCTAGGCGGATGGTGGGACCGGATCGTTATGCGGATCACCGACGCCATTATTGCTATCCCCGGGCTCATCATGGCGATAGCTGTCATTGCGATCCTCGGACCGAGCCTCACCAATGCGATGATCGCCATCGGCCTCACGTTCTCCACCTCATTCCTTAGGTTGACGCGTGGGGTCGTGCTGGCGATTCGAGAGGAGCAGTATGTAGAAGCGGCGACCGTCGTCCGGCTGCCGACGCGGCGGATCATCGCCCGGCACGTGCTGCCCAACGCGGCTCCGCCGATCATCGTGCAAACTAGCCTCGCCTTCGGTCTGGCGCTCTTGGCTGAGGCCGGATTGAGCTTCTTGGGCCTTGGTGTCCAGCCCCCCGATGCCAGCTGGGGTGCGATGCTCTCCAACGCCTCGAAGTTCCTGCAGCGGCAACCTTTCCTCATGGTTCCGCCGGGTGTGGCGATCATGGCCACGGTCCTCGCGTTCAACTTGGTCGGTGACGGCCTGAGGGATTCGCTGGGTCGGACCTCGGCGCAGAGGAGCAGGGCGGATCGCAGAGCAAGATCGAACACTGCGTCGAACTCCGTCGCTGCCGTTGCGGCCAGCACGGCGAACGGTCCTCAGGATGACGTCGTCCTGCGAGTTCAGGGCTTGGAGGTTCAGTTTCCCTCTCCTCGGGGCGAGGTGATGTCGGTCATCGAGGGCGTCTCGTTCGATGTGGCTCGCGGGGAGACTGTCGGACTCGTTGGGGAGTCAGGGTGCGGGAAGACCATGACGGCACTCGCTGTGATGAATCTTGTGCCTTCACCGGGCAGAGTTGTTGCTGGCTCCGTGATTTTTGAGGGCACCGACCTACTCGGCCTCTCTCCCGGAGCGATGAACGACATCCGTGGCAGACACGTCTCGATGGTGTTCCAAGAGCCAATGTCGAGTCTGAACCCCACGTTCACAATCGCCGATCAGGCGCCAAGGCGGCGATCGGCACGCAAGATATCGCCAAAGCGAAGGAACTGCTCAC
>CALBET010000536.1 GCA_937888665.1 uncultured Acidobacteriota bacterium | reverse complement strand
CTGCCGGTATTCTCCCTCTTCTCGCCTTGTACTGGCCGGCCGCGGTGTTGCCAGGGGGAGGCTCTCGGTGCGACGCGGGACTTCCACCACGGGCTGCTACGGATCAGCCCACAGCGTCTTGCCCTTGACGAACCAGGACACACCGAACGCCCACAACGCAAACGACTCGAGCCAGAACACCGGCTTGCGCGCCGCCAGCGATCGATTCTCCGGGAGCACGTTGTACAGGGCGATCGATGCAATGCAGACCAGCATGACAACCCCACAGGCTCGATAGATCTTGTTCCGCGTCAGTTTCTCCGGGGTCGGGTCCTCCCCCTGCTTCCGCTTGGTAAAGAGGACCAGTGCGAAATACGAGAGGGTCAGGAACAGTACCGTCGCGGACACGAAGTGCACGGCCCGGATCGCCAGGCTGCCACTGGTTGTGGGAAACAGCGCCACACCCAGGGCGCAGACACAGGCCAGATCACCGGCGACGTCGTCCTTGCGCTCGTACCCCTTGTACGCGAAGAGGAACCACCCGATCACGAAAAGCACGCCCACGAAGACGTCCTGCATCTCCGTCGCGTAGTAGTGACTGATCGACCACTGAAGCTCGACGGTGCGGCTCAACACGAACCAGCCGACCGCGAGCACCAGGGGCAGCAGCACGCCCAGCACCCCCACCAGCCGTCTCAGGGTCAGGTAGGACACGAATACTCGCTCGCCGTTGCCGTTGTCGCCCATGCGGCTGTCTCCTTCTGGTGCCGAGGAGCGGACAAGGATGGCCCGGCCTGGACGCGGTGGCCGGACCGCGAACGCCCGCGCAGTACCAAGGGGCCATTCTACGCCCGCCCAGCCGCTCTTCACTCGACCCTCGGCCAGATCAGTCCGGCTGAGTTTGAACGGCGGGGACGGACCCTCGCAGCTCAGTTGAACCGTCCACGGACCCGGATCAACTCCGCACCGCACCTGACGGCGATGTTGGCTTGGGCTACCGGACTCCTGGCTCGCGGGCGGTTCCGGCGGGCTTGACCAGGCGCCCGCCGGTCACGAAGCGGCGGTGATTGGAAAACTGCTGGCTGCGATAGTAGCGCGGCACGAACCCGCTCCCCTGAATCACCCAGCTGCTCTCGATTGTGCGCGGCAGCATCAGCGTCTCGGTCGGGTTCCCGAAGGTGACGCGCTGATACCGAATGCTGACGTCGGACCGCTCTAACGCGATCGGCCCAGACCGCGCCTGCTGACTACCCTCGGGTGTGCGGAACTCGAACCGGCGCATCAGGCGCTCGTCGAGACGCAACACGTCACCCGACTCGACATCGACCCAGGCCTCACCGCGCGACCGGCCAGGGAGTGAGAGTGACACGCAATCCTCATTCCAGCTGACGTCGGCAAGGCCCTCCTCCAAGGGTATGTAGTCTAGCCGTGCCACTCGCCGTTCGTCGGTCCACTTCAACTCGCCCAATGAGAACTCGAAGGCGTTCTGCCGCACCGGCAGCAGTACCGACAGGGGATCCTCCGTTTCCGATAGTGGCACGAGACAGGCGTCCAGGTCGCGCTGCTGCGGTGCGCGCCCGTTGATCGACCGCAGCTCACGGAACACGGTCACGGTGGGTACGCCGTCCTCCTCGGACGTGCCCCACTCCACTCGGCGCTCGAACTCAAACCGCCGCGGCGACCCATTCGACCGCATGGCGTGGGTGAACGACCGCACCCACACCATTTCGGTGGAGACGATGCGCTGCGACCGTTCGTACCGACGCACCAGCTGGGCGCCGACCCGCGCCAGCGAGGCCTCCAGGTCGAAGACGGGCTCCTGGCCCAGCGCGGTGTCCGAGACCGCCAGCAGTAGCGCACCGATGACTGACGCCAGGAGCCGCGCGGTGTCGCCGCGCTTTAGCCTCTGCATTTCCCTGCGGCTGCCGAGGAGTGTGAAAAAAACGACCCACACAGACTGATGTCAAATGTTGGTCCGATAAAGCGTTCTGAGACCCAGCCTCGCTGATGGCCGACAACTGTCTCGACTTCATACATGGGTGTCGGCTGGTCAGAATCGACCGCTCGGACAATGACGACCGCGCCCAGGCAACGCAGACCCTGGTCGGCTTGGCCGTCGCCTGAAAGCTCTCCAACAACCTGTGTCCGTTCCGCGCTGCCCCAGAGGTCAACAATCGGGACCGTCAGGTCCCCGAAATCGCAGCCGCTGATATGAACACGGTCGCCCACAGGCGCGGTCTGCGCCGTTGACGGCGATGGACTCGCGGGAGCCCGCGAGGCCGCGCGCGATGTGTCGGTTACCGGAGCGCCTGAGTCGGTCGTCGTCGGGTCGGTGGCCGCAGGCAGCAGAAGGAGACCTGTGACAACCGCTACGGCGAAACATGCCAGCAGGCCGCCCCACACTTTCTTCACCATCGGTGCGGTCCTCTCTTCCCTTCG
>CALBET010000535.1 GCA_937888665.1 uncultured Acidobacteriota bacterium | reverse complement strand
AGGGCGGCGTCGAAACCCAGCCGCGTCAGGTCGTCAGGGCTTCGATCCTCTTCGACATACGCTTCGAGCACCGCATCGAGCGTCGCATACGGGGGCAGGCTATCGCTGTCGAGCTGGTTCGCACGCAGTTCCGCGGTCGGCGCTTTCTCGATAATGCGGACCGGAATGACCTCACGGTCCCGATTGCGCCACTCGGCCAAGCGATAGACCCAGGTCTTGAGCACATCCTTGAGCACGGCGAATCCGCCGGCCATGTCGCCGTAGAGCGTCGCGTAGCCGACGCTCATCTCGCTCTTGTTGCCGGTGGTCAGTACCAGCCACCCGAACTTGTTCGACAGCGCCATCAGCAGGTTGCCGCGAATACGGGCCTGCAGGTTCTCTTCGGCCACGCCGGGATCGGTGTCGGCGAACCGGTCGACCAGCGCGTGGTCGTAGGCGGTCGCCAGGTCCGCGATCGGGAGCTCCAGCAGTTCGACGCCGAGCCGTGTGGCCAGGTCGCGACCGTCTTCTTGGTTCATGTCGGCCGTGAAACGCGATGGCATGGAGACCGCCGTTACGGCGTCGGGGCCGAGCGCGTCCGCGGCCACGACCAAGGCGAGCGCCGAGTCGATGCCGCCCGAGAGTCCGAGCACGGCGTGACGAAACCCGTTCTTCCGGAAATAGTCGGCGGTGCCGAGCGTCAGCGCGCGATAGACCTCGGCGTCCTCGTCGAGGATGGGCGGGATCGACCGGTCGGCGGCTGAGTCGACCGCGCCGGCTGGGCGCGCGGTGCCCGACACGGTCACCGCGCGGAGCCGTTGGGCGCCGCTGTCTCCAGGTTGTCGCCAACGCGGGTCGTGCAGGCGCCGCCGTGAGGCGCTGACCGCGTCGATCGACACCACCAGCAGGTCCTCTTCGAACTGGCGCCCACGCGCCAGCACGGCGCCGGTGGGGTCGAGCACCAGACTGTGGCCGTCGAACACCAACTCGTCCTGGCCCCCGACGGCGTTACAGAATGCGACGAAACAGCCGTAGTCGGTGGCGCGCTGGGCCAGCATGCGCTCGCGCTCGATGCCCTTGCCGCGGTGATAGGGAGAACCGGACAGGTTCACCAGGAGTTCGGCGCCGCCGTCGATGGCGGCCCATTGTCCCGGTCCGCCTGGGTACCACAGGTCTTCGCAAATCGTGACCCCGACCCGCACGCGGCGGACGCCGCCCAGGTCGCCGATGTCAATCACGAGAGCGTCCGTGCCGCGCGCGAAGTAGCGCTGTTCGTCGAAGACCCCGTAGTTCGGGAGGAAATGCTTCCGGTACGTCGCGGCGACGGTCCCGCCGGCCAGCACGGCCGCGGCGTTGTAGAGGTCTTCCGAAAGATCCGGCAGTCCGACCAGGACCACCGTCTCGGTGACCGAGCGTGCGAGGTCTCGGACGCCAGCGGCCGCCGCGTCAGCGAAACGTGGGTTGAGCAGCAGGTCCTCCGGTGGGTACCCCGTGACGGAGAGTTCTGGAAAGATCGTCAGGTCCGCGCCCCGTGCGCGCGCCTGGTCAATCAGTCCGCTGATCCGGTGCAAGTTCCCGTCGATATCTCCAACCGGGAGATTGCACTGGCACAACGCGATTCGCAGAGGGCGGTTCGTCGTCGTGTCGTCTGTGTTGCTGGTCATAGGCCGCTGGGTTCGGACTGTTTTCACCTTATCACTCGCCGACGGGGGGGGGCGCCACGCCAGGTGGCTGGGGGTGTCGTTCCACGCAACCGCAGGCAGCGGCGGGAAGGACCGGTGCTAGCGGCCCGTCGATCCGAACCCGCCTTCGCCGCGGCTCGTGTCCGACAGCGTCTGGCTTTCCGTCACCTCGACCGCCAGTGTCGGCTGAACGACGAGCTGGGCCACTTTCATCCCTCGGCGTACCTCGAACACTGCGCGGCCGTGGTTGATGAGAATCACGCCGACCTCCCCGCGGTAGCCTTCGTCGATGGTGCCGGGGGTGTTGAGCACGGTCACACTGTGTTTCAAGGCCAACCCGCTCCGCGGGCGCACCTGCGCCTCAGTGCCGCGCGGGAGTTCGAGCGAAAGCCCGGTGCCGACCAGGCAGGTCTCACCCGGCGCGATGTCGAGGTCGACGGCGGCGCACAGATCCAGTCCGGCATCGCCAGGGTGGGCGCGGCTGGGCAGGGTGGCCGACGGGGTCAGACGCTTGACTCGGACCTGCAGTGCCGTCACTCCTCGCGCCTTGCCGGACGGGCGCCTCGACGCCCAGAATGATCAACTTCCTGATCGGGTCCTTACCAGCCCGTGGTGAAAGTCCCGCTGCATCCGACCGCCGCTGAATCCGGCCGATCGGCGTTGTTCATCGGTCAAATACTGCCGGTATTTTCCCTCTTCTCGCCTGGTTCGGCCGGCCCAGCGCCGGTCTCGGTGCGACGCGGGACTTTCACCACGGGCTGTTACCGGATCACCTCGGGCGTCGGTAGGCCGGCCGGGGCGAAGCCGAGCTCCCGAGCGATGTCGCGCACGCTGGCCTGCACGGCTCGCACATTGCGCGGGCCCATCCCCATGAACTGCTTCTGCACCGGCAACAGGTCCTCCAACGCGGGGTCCGCAAACTCGAAGAACGCGGCGCGCGGCACGAGCGTCACCGTGCGCTCGAGGACCGGCGTGGTGAGCAGATTCTCCAGCGCGCGCCGCAGCGTGTCGTCGAACCCGCCATCCGGGTGCCCCAGTTCGGCATACGCCTCGGTGATCAGCGGGTGAAGCCGGCGGTAGAGCGCAGCGGCGCCTACCGGGTCGATCGAGGCGACAATCTCGGCATGCGTGTTGTACCGCGCGTAGCTGGCCGGGTCGAGGGTCGGCTGTGACGGGTCGTCCGTCGTCTGGAACCGTTGGGTTGGTCGCAGCGGCGTGAGTCGCGCCGAGGGGTTATTGCCGTCGGCCAGGTTCTCCACCACCAGCACGAACAGACGGACGAGTTGGTCCGGGATCAGCCAGGCCGCGAGCGCCGAGTGCGGCGTGAGCGCCGAGACGAGCTCTCGCACGAGGGCGTCGCTGTCGCCGAGCGCTGGGAGCGGGACGGGAGGGGCCGGGTCATCTGCGGCCGGGGGAGCCGCCGAAAATGCGGGGGCGTCGACCACCGGCTCGGGCTCCGCCGGCGCCTCCTCCGTGCCGAAAAGATAAAACGATGCCAGCCCAGCCACGAGTGCGACGGCGGCGACGCCAAGCAACGGCCCGAAGTACTGACCACCGGGGCGGAACGGTGAGGCTGGTGTCACGATGGACTACTCCTGCTTCCCGTGGCCGGAGGGCTCGGCTCAGGCCGACACCGCGGGGATCCGCTTCGGCCGCCTAACCGTCCGTCACGTAGTCTCGAACGACGCTGCACGCATCATAGGACAGACCGCGTCTGCTCACCAGCCTGTTGGGTCGAACGACCCAAACGTCATGGGTTCTTCCGGAAGGCAGGCGCCCGGGGCGTGATGTCGTATCGTGACACGATTTCGGCGACGAAGATCTCCGCCATCCGGCGGTATCCGGCCGTGGTGGGATGGAACCCGTCGGCACCGAGCATGCCGGGTACGCCGTCGAGGGCCGCATACAGATCGACGGCCTTGCCCAGGCCGAGCTGACTCGCCATGAGCCGAATTTGCACATTCAGCGCACGGACCGCGGCCCGGGTGCCCGGGTCGGACGCTTCGCGCGCCGCGGTCACCGGCGTGAGCGTGGCCAGAAGCACCTCCGCGCCACGCGCCTGCGCGGTCGTCACCATGGTGCGCAGCGCGTTCGCGATGGGGGTGATGCTGATACTCGATGTATCGCCCAGCGATCGATTGAGTAGCGCAAGGTCGATGTCGTTGAACCCCTCCAAGAGCGTCATCACGTCGGGCCGCGTCGCCAGCAGCGACGCATTGATGCGCAAGACACCCTGCAGTGCCCGTTCTCCGGCGAGCCCCTCGTTGGCGACGACAAACTGCTGGGTGGGGTAGGCCGGCGTGAGCATGTTCTGGAGCTGGGCCGGATAGGAGTTCAGGGGCTCGATGGCCCGGGCAATGCCGGGTATGGTCCGAGCGCCAGCGCGGAGCATCGCCGGAATGTCGCGAAGCGACACCCCGGATGGCAGGAAACTGGCGCCGACGAATCCTTCAGTGATGCTGTCGCCGAACGCCATGTATCGCGTGAAACGCAGCTTCGCGTCCGGTGGCGTGATGGTGATCGCAAATGAACAGGCCTTCGCAAATGCAGGCAGGTCCGCGGTGCAGGTGACCGTCGACGTGCCGATCGGGAACGCCGTGCCTGACACCGGAGCGCAAGAGCCCTTGTCGACCGGAATGCCAGCCACGGTCGGCAGCCCCCAGGTGATGCTCACGGGTAACGCGTCGAGCGACTGGCGCGAGACCGGGACGGGGCACGACATGAGCGCGGACACCGGGTTGCCCGGCGTCGGGACCGGAGTCGGTGCGGTGGGAGCGTCACTGGAGCATGCCGCTGCCAGAAGAAGGATTGTGAGCGCGCAAGGGCGCAGCCGGTCGAGCATCATGAGCGTTGGGTCGGTTCAAGACATGACGGGCGCCTCTGGGAGCCCGTAGTGAAAGTCGCCGGGGATGTTCGCCCCGGGCCGCTGTGTGGCGTCACGCCGAGCGGACAAACGCTGCAATGTTAGTTGCGGCCGGTCCGGAAAGCAACGGGCCGCCTCATGCCGAATGGCGGCGCGGTGCCCGCTTCGGGGCGACGCATCACCGGTCGCGGGCCGCGGGCGCGATGATCCCCGGAGCCGTTTCGTCCAGAGGCGTGCGACCAGAGGGCATCCCGTTCTTCTTCAAAATGTAGGCGACCACGTTCATGAGGGTTTCTGCGTCCGGCTTCCGCCCGGCCGGCGGCATCGCCGCGTTCACGTAGGCGAAAAGCTCGGTCGCGGGGCGGCCGCCCCACATGCCGAGGAAGGTGTCGCCGGCCAGCTGTGGCGTGTCCGAGGCGCCGGCCAGGTCAGGTTTGTGGCAGGTGGCGCAGACGTCTCGATACGCCTCCTCGCCAGCCCTCGCCTGGGTCGTCGTATACGAGGCCAGTGGGCCCCCACCAGGTTGGGCCGTTGCGCCGAGGAAGGGGAGACAGGCGGCGAGGACGGTGAGTCGCAGCGGCGGTGGCATGCTCATCATGTCATCATCGCCGCGGTGGCATCAGCCACCCGCGGATCTCGCCGCCGCCGTTGTGCTCGGTGTGAATCTGCACGTAATACCCGCTCTCACGCAGGGTGCGGGTCTGGGACGCGTCCAGTGCAAACGTGCCGCCGAGCGTGCCGCTGACGGCCGACGTGACGTCGAGGGTGAAGGTGACCGGACCGCGACGCGCCGGGGGCGCCCGGTGGATGTGCGCCACGGTGGCCGGCGAACTCAATCCCTCGAACTGTCCCGTGACGACGAGGGTGCCGTTGGTAAATGTGGCGTAGGCCTCTCCAGATCCGGACATCGTGGGCGCCGTGGCGAAGTCGACCGGCATGACTGAGAGACGCCCGTGGAACCGCTCGCCGCTCTGTGCGCTCGGTGCGCGTGCGAAGAGTGCGAGCACGCCCGCAACCACAAGTACTCGACCCGTTCGACGCGCGCCGGTCAGTCGAGTCATGGGCAGGGATCCTCAGAGTTGTCCGGGGGTGCGACGCGACCGCCCCGGTCCGATCGGGGTCCCGTGCCCGTCACCAGCGTCGTTGTCGGCGGGGGCGGCGATGCCCAGGGCGTCGAGGACCTCCGCCGTGTGCTGCCCCAGTGACGGCGCAGGACGGTCGAGCACCGGCGGTGTGCGCGACAGCTTGATCGGGTTACCGAGGGACCTGATGGGACCCAGGTCCGGGTGCATCAACTCCACGACCATCTCACGAGCCGCGACCTGGGGGTCCACCAGCGCTTCGGCCAGTGTGCGGACTTCACCGCACGGCACCGCGTGTGCGCGCAGTCGACCAATGAGTTGGTCGCGCGTGAGGCGTCCAAGGTGGCCATTCAGCACCGCCTTGAGCGTGCCACGATGCTGCATCCGCTCGGTATTCGTGACGAACCGAGGGTCGGTGTCCAGTTGCGGCTGACCGATCGCCCGGCAGAACTGGTGCCACAGCCGCTGGTTGCCGACGGCCACCATGACGAGACCGTCGCTGACGTCCACGGTCTCGTAGGGGGTCAAGGTGTGATGGTCGTTGCCCTCCCGTCCCAACTCCTGCCCCGTGGCGAACAGCACGTTCGCCGGTAGCGCCAGGGCGGTGGTCATCGCGTCGAGCAGCGCGATATCCACATGCTGACCAAGTCCGGTCTCATCGCGATTACGGAGCGCCAGGAGAATACCGCTCATCGCGTAGAGCCCGGCCAGGTAGTCGGTGATGGCGACCCCGACCCGGGTGGGGGGGCCGTCCGGCTGACCGGTGACGTGCATCAGACCGGACTCGGCTTGAATCACCGCGTCGTATCCTGGGAGTGAGCGCTTCGGGCCCTGCTGGCCGTACCCGGTGATCGAGCAGAACACGAGGCGGGGGTTCATCTCCCGCACGCTCTGGTAGTCGAAGCCCAGTTTCTTCAGGCTCCCCGGTCGGAAGTTCTCGATCAGGACATCGGCCCGCGCGATCAGCCGGCGCAACGCGTCGGCACCCGCTGGGGTCTTGAGATCCAGCGCGACGCTCTTCTTGCTGCGGTTCATACCGAGGAAGAATGTGCTGACCCCGTCTTGAAACGGCGCCCAGGCCCGCGTGTCGTCGCCGTGTGTGGGCTCCTCGATCTTGAAGACCTCGGCGCCCATATCGCCCAGCATCATGGCGCAATAGGGGCCGGCCAGGACCCGGGTGAGATCGATGACAGTCAGACCGTGCAGCGGCATGTCGGAGCCGGATTATACCGGCCCGGTCGTGTATCGTGCAGGACACGTGACGTGCGAAGGTTTCAGAGGGGGGTGGCGGATGAGGCGGCTGAGACGGATGACGACGACAGTCTGGTGCCGCACCACGCTGGCCATGGCGACAGCCACGACACTGGCGCTGGGCGGGTGGGCGTGCGCCGGAGCCGCCGACCCGGCGCCGGTCGTTGGGGCGCGGTGCGCCGATCTCGCGGCGATGACGTTGATCGATTTCGACATCGTGAGCGCAAGCCCGGTTGCCGACGGCGACGCCGTCCCGCACTGCCGGGTCCACGGCGTGATCGACGACGAGATCAACTTCGAGCTGCTGCTCCCGGACGAGTGGAACGGCCGCTTCATGATGGGTGGTGGCGGTGGATACGTCGGCTCCGTGCAGAATTCAGCGCTGACCTACGGCGCCGGCCCCGGCGCGCTCGAGCGCGGGTATGCAACCGTCGGTACGGACACCGGGCATGCCGGGGAGGGGGTCGAAGCCGGCTGGGCCCTCCACAACGAGAAACGACAGGTCAACTTCGGGCATCGTGCCGTCCATCTGACGGCGGAAGCCGCACGCTCGATCATCCGGCACTACTACGACCGGGAGGAGGAGTATGCCTATTTCGTCGGATGCTCCCGGGGCGGTGGCCAGGGGATGATGGAGTCGCAACGCTACCCGGAGGACTTCGACGGCATTGTTGCCGGTGCGCCGGCCTATCACTGGACCGCGTTCACGGCCGGATTCGTGCAAAACCAGCAGGCGATCTTTCCTGACGCGTCGGATCTGTCGAGCCCGGTGATCACGGCGGAGAACCGGGCGCTGCTCGATGCGTCGATCCGGCAAGCCTGCGATCACCTGGACGGTGTGGAGGACGGGGTCCTGAACGACCCCCGTCTGTGCAACTTCACGCCGGACTCCCTTCCGCGTTGTGCGGCCGACACGCCAGGCCCTGACTGCGTGACGTCCGAGCAGGTGGCCGCCATGCAGGCGATCTACGCTGGGCCGACGAGCAACGGCGAGCGAATCTTCCACGGTTTCCCGCTCGGCGGCGAGAACGACCCGGGTGGCTGGGACCGTTGGATTGCCGGCGCCGACGCCTCGCGGGAACGGGGCGTCCCGAACTTGCACTATGGCTTCGGCAC
This sequence comes from uncultured Acidobacteriota bacterium, assembly GCA_937888665.1. Lineage (GTDB taxonomy): Bacteria > Acidobacteriota > Vicinamibacteria > Vicinamibacterales > UBA8438 > UBA8438. The sequence goes on along the minus strand of CALBET010000535.1, from coordinate 1,449 downwards.
CGAGCTCTACAAGTACTTCGTGTTCGATGACCCGGATTGGGACTACACGAGGTACGACTTCTCCACCTGGGCCGACGATGTCGCCGAGGCGGCGACGGTGCTCGATGCGACCGATTCCGACCTGGGTAGGTTTCGTGACGCGGGGGGCAAACTCATCCTCTGGACGGGGTGGTCCGACCCGGCGCTGACGGCGCTGGGCACCATCGACTACTACGAACAGGTCGTCGCCGGGGACCCCTCGGCGTCGGCGTATGCCCGACTGTTCATGCTGCCCGGCGTGCTGCACTGCGGCGGGGGACCTGGGCCGGACCAGGTCGACTGGTTGACTGCCATCGCCGCCTGGGTCGAGCAAGGCGAGCCACCCGTTCGTCTGGTGGCCGCGAAGCAGGGAGGGCCTGCGGGGGAGGCGACGCCGGTCATGACCCGGCCGGTCTGCGCCTATCCCGGGGCCGCCGCGTACGCCGGTTCGGGGTCCACGGACGACGAGGCGAATTTTCGTTGCCAGGCTCCCGAACTGTCGCTGGGCGCCCGGGTATACTGAGTGCCGCTTGCGAGCGGCTCGGCGTCCGTAGACGTGTTGTAGCGAGTACCCACCCATGACCGATGCTTTTATTTACGACGGAATACGCACGCCGTTCGGCCGGCACGCTGGAGGGCTGGCCGCGGTGCGCGCGGACGATCTCCTGGCCGGCACGATTCGGACCTTGATGGAGCGAAGCCCGTTCCAGGGACATCAGGTCGAGGACGTGATCGCCGGGTGCACGAACCAGGCTGGTGAAGACTGCCGCAATGTCGCTCGTCGGGCCGGGTTGCTCGCCGGTCTCCCGGTCGAGGTCGCCGGCATGACCGTCAACCGCCTGTGCGCCAGCGGGCTCGCCGCCGTGGTGGATGCCTCCCGCGCGATTGCCTGCGACCAGGGCGACCTGTTCATCGCCGGCGGGGTCGAGAGCATGAGTCGCGCACCGTTCGTGATGGCCAAATCCGAGCGGGCGTATGGTCGTCAACTGACGGTCTTCGATACCACGCTGGGCTCCCGGTTCTCGAATCCACGGACCACCGCCGAGTACGGTGATCACGCGATGCCGCAGACGGCCGACCACATCGCCGAGGATCTGGGCATCAGCCGAGAAGACAGCGATCGGTTCGCGCTGGCTTCACAACAGCGCTTCGCGAGCGCGAAGGCGAGCGGCTTTTACAAGGACGAGCTGGATCCAGTGACTGTGCGGGGGCACAAGCGGGGCGAGACCGCGGTCGTCACCGACGACGAGCATCCGCGACCCACGACCTCGGCTGAGAAGTTGGCGGCGCTGGGTCCGTTGTTCGAGGGTGGGGTTGTGACGGCCGGCAACGCGTCCGGCATCAACGACGGTGCGGCGGCGCTCATCGTGGGCAGTCGCGCCGCCGGAGAGCGGGTCGGCGCCGCGCCGGTCGTCCGCGTCGTGACGGCGG
>CALBET010000534.1 GCA_937888665.1 uncultured Acidobacteriota bacterium | reverse complement strand
ATCTGAGGGCTCTCGCCGACGATGTTGTACTCGCGCAGGCGGCGTTGCTCGAAGGCGCTGCTCACGACGGCCTTGAGCTTGTCGATGTCGAACGGCTTGTCGAGATAATCGTGCGCGCCAAGCCGCAGCGCCTCGACCGCTGAGTCCGTTGATTTGAATGCGGTGATCATGATGCCGACGATGGCGTCGTCAATTTTTTTTGCCGCTCGGAGGACGTCGACACCGCTCATGTCTGGCATCTTGATATCCGAGATCAACAGATCAACAGGCCGACGTCGCAGAATCTCGACCGCCGCCTTGCCGCAGTCGGCAACGACCACGTCGTGGCCTTCCTTCCTCAACATGATCGACAGCATCTCGCGCATCGAACGCTCGTCGTCCACGACGAGAATGCTCCCGGTCGCCGTGCTCGTTTCGGTGGTGGTCATGTTGGTCGACATCGTCAGCTCCTGTGTCGCCGTGGTGCCCCGTGCGACGGGAGTGCCATGGTTGGCACCGGAAACCGCACGCACACGGTCGTGCCGGCCCCCGGCGCCGAGGTCACCTGAAGGTCTCCGCCGTGGTCGCTCACGATCCGATGCACGATCGCGAGCCCCAGCCCGGTCCCTTGGGTGAACGTCCCGTGGAACGGCTGCAGCATGCTGTCCAGTTCGTCAGGGGGGATGCCGACCCCCTCGTCGCGCACGCGCAGCGCCACCGAACACGGCTCCTCGAGTTGCACCCCGACCACCAGATTGCCCCCGTCTGGCATCGCTCGGATTCCGTTGGTAGCCAGATTCCACACGACCTGACGAATCTGCCCCTCGTCCGCCTCGAACCAGACCGGGGTCGACGGCACGTCGACCTCGATGTGATGCCCCTCGGCCGACTCGGGACTGTGCCGCAGCAGCAGCGCGGTTTCGTTGACCGCCCGCCGGACATCGAAGCGCTTGGTGGCACTGCGTTGGGGCCGCGCGTAGGCCAGAAACGACTTGATGGTCTCGTTGAGCCGCTCCGACTCGCGCAGCACGATGTCCATGAGCTGGCCCTGCTCGGCGTTCAGCGGTAGCTCCTGGCGCAAAATCTGGATGGATCCGGACATCGACGCCAGCGGATTGCGCACTTCATGCGCGATCCCGGCCGCCATCTCGCCGACAGCCGCGAGCCGTTCCTGGACCGCTGACTTGCGTTGCAACCGTTTGGTTTCGGTGACGTCCTGAAACACAAAGAGGAACCCCGCCTGTCCCCCGGGTGTGTTGAGCGGCGCCGCGTTGAGGCCAAGATCGATCTGCCGTTCGTCCGGCCTCGTGAAGGGCAGGTCCAGCCTGTGGCTGCCCTCGACCGTGCCGGCCAGTGACGCCTCGAAGGCCGGCGGGAGACGGAGGAGATCGAAAATGCGGCGACCGAGCACGTCCGACAGCGTGTAACCCGTAATGTGCCCGCCGGCACCGTTGAACGTCAGAATACGGCCGTTCCGATCGGTGGTGGCGAGACCGCTGGTCAGGCTTTCGATGACATGTTGGTTGAACGCCTGCAAGTCGGCGATCTCGGTCGAGGCACGCGCGAGACTCGCGTCGGCGCTCCGGAGCCGCTCAGCGAGATAGCCGCTGAACGCCGCCACCGCGAGGAACCCGAACACGTCGAGACCCGCCATGTAGAAGGCGAGCGTCGCAGCCGGTCGCGGCAGCAGGCCGATCGCGGGCCACGGCGCCTCGAGCAGGGCGAACGCCCCCTGATACTGCCCGACGACGACCCCGGAGTAGAGCAGCGCGCTCAACGACCCGACCAACAGCCCACCACGACGAAACTGGAGAATACTGCCACCGATGATCGGCAGGGCGTACAGCGACGAGAAATAGCTGGACACGCCGCCGGTGAGCAGCACGACCGCGGAGATCACCACCGCGTCCGTCGCCAGCTGCACGTCGATCAGCCAGCGCCGCCGCTCAACCTGCGACAGCGTCATCAGAAACACGACCGTGAACGTGTAACTGAGACCGACGAGGAAAAAGAACGGCACGACGGGCCACAGACCTGGGGTCCTCAACTGCACGAGGATCCCGGACCCCAGCAGGATCGTGATCGTCACGAACCGCACCCCGATCAGCCAGAGCAGCTTTCGGCGAAGCCTGGTTGACTCGCGCGTCATGACTCCCATCGGTGTCTCGCGGTTCACTCGTCGTTCTCTAACCGGACATACGGCTGATCAAGTCGAAGATGGGCAGATACATCGCGATAACGATGCCGCCGACAACAACTCCAAGAAACGCGATCATGATCGGCTCCATCAGCGTCAACATGCCGGCCACCGCGGTGTCCACCTCTTCTTCGTAGAAGTCGGCGATCTTGCTCAGCATGGTGTCGAGCGCGCCGGTCGCCTCGCCGACGTTGATCATCTGGGTGACCATGGGCGGAAACACCTTGGTCTCGCGCAACGGCCCAGACACCGTTTCACCGCGCTCGATCGCCGCCCGGGTCACCATCACGGCGTCTTCGATGATCGCGTTGCCGGCGGTTTTCGCGGTGATCTCCAACCCCTCGAGAATTGGCACGCCGGAACCGAGCAAGGTGGCGAGCGTCCGACAGAAGCGGGCGACCGACACTTTTCTCAGGATTCCGCCGAGCACCGGTGTCTTGAGCAACGCGCTATCGACCACGCGACGACCGCGTTCAGTCCGGTAGTACTGGCGAAACGCGAAGGTCACCCCGATGCCGCCCAGGATCAAGAACGGCAGGAACGTCACGAGCGAGTTGCTGAGCGCGATGACGATGCGGGTCGGCAGCGGCAGGGTCGCGCCCAGCCCCGCGAAGAGGTTGGCGAAGGTCGGAATGACTTTCCACAGAATCGCGCCGACGACGATCGCGGCGATACTCATGACCGCCACCGGATACGTCATGGCGGCCTTGACCTGCGCTTTGAGCTTGACGTTCTTCTCGATGTACGTCGCGAGCCGCTTCAAGATGGTGTCGAGAATCCCGCCGGCCTCGCCGGCCGCCATCATGTTGGCGTAGAGCGGGTCGAAAGCCCCGGGGTGCTTGCGCATGGCGTCCGCCAGCCCAGACCCTCCCTCGACATCCGCACGGGTCGCCAAGATGATCTGGCTGAAGTTCTTGTCCTCTTCCTGCTTGCCGAGGATTTCCAGGCACTGCACCAAGGGGAGACCGGCGTCGATCATGACGGAGAACTGCCGGGTAAAAATCGCCAGGTTCTTGGCCGGCACCGCCTTGCCGCGGCGCGGCTTGCGGGCTGCTCCCGATCGTCCTTTCAGGGCGTCAATCTTGGTGACGAACACTTGTTCGCGGCGCAGGGCCGTCCTCGCCGCGTCGACGGTATCGGCGACGCGCTGGCCACTGACCGACTGGCCGGCTCTGGTTCGACCGGAGTAAGCGAAAGTAGGCATTCTAGTACCTTTCTTCGTGTCCTAACGTCGTAGTAGCGGCGACCGGCGGTCGGGACGCTGCAGCCCGGCTCCGACAACCACCCCGCCGCCCCGCGCGATGATGTCTCTCAGCTCGTCCGGCATGGACGAGACGCTGATCGCCGCCTCCAGCGACACCTGGCGCATTCTCACGAGCGTTGCCAACGACTGGTTCATCGTCTGCATGCCGATTTTTTCCTGGCCTGCCTGCATGACCGAGTACAGCTGATGCACCTTGTCCTCGCGGATCAGGTTTCGGATCGCGATGGTCGGCACCATCACCTCGGTCGCAACCACGCGACCGGCGCCCGACAGCCTGGGCAACAGCGCTTGGCACATGATGCCCTCGAGCACGAGCGAGAGTTGCGTACGCACTTGCGCCTGCTGGCTGTCTGGAAACACGTCGACAATCCGGTTGATGGTCTGATAGGCCGAATTGGTGTGCGCGGTCGCAAACGTCAAGTGACCGGTCTCTGCGATGCGCAGCGCCGCTTCGATCGTCTCCAAGTCCCGGAGTTCGCCGATCAGCACCACATCCGGGTCTTCCCGCAGCGCGGCCCGCAACGCCGGTCCGAAACCCTCGGTGTCGCTGTGGACCTCACGTTGATTCACCAGACAGTTCTTGTGGGCATGGAGGTATTCGATCGGATCTTCGATCGTCAGGATGTGCCCATGGCGCTGCTCGTTGATCTTGTCGATCAACGCCGCGAGAGTCGTGCTCTTCCCACTTCCTGTCGGCCCGGTCACCAGCACCAGCCCTCGCGGACGGTCGGCCAGTCGCTCGATGATCGGCGGAAGCCCCAGATCCCGCACGCTCCGAATCACATCCGGGATCACCCGGTACACAGCCGCCACCGCGCGGCGCTGACTAAAGACGTTGCATCGAAATCTGGCGATCCCACGGATGCCGAACGAGAAATCGAGCTCGTGGGTCTCCTCGAACTGTTTCTTTTGCCGATCCGTGAGGACACTGTAGACGAGCTGCTTTGTCTCGGCGGCACCCAAGTGGGGCAGGTCCAGCGGGCGCAGCAGGCCGTCGACGCGCACCTGCGGCGCCGAATTCGTGGTGATGTGCAGATCGGAGCCGTCGAGCTCGACGGTCGACATCAGCAACTCAGGCAGCGTGGGCATGGTCTACTTCACCGTCTCTTTCAACACTTCTTCGATAGTGGTCTGACCGGCGGCAATCTTGTGCAGCCCACTGTGGCGCAGGGTCAGCATCCCGTCCTCGATCGCTTTCTTCCGTAGATCGAGGGTCGACGCACCCATCAGAATCATTTCCTTGACGTCGTCCGTCACCTGAAGCACCTCGTAGAGCCCGACGCGCCCCTTGTATCCGGTCTCGCGGCACCGCTCGCAACCCACGCCGCGTCGGGGGACCACGGTGTCCGCCTGCTCGGCGTCGAACCCAATTTCCTCGAGGGCGGGCGGGGGCGTCGGTTGCTCTTCCGCGCAGTTCTCGCAGACGCGCCGCACCAGCCGTTGCGCGCAGATCAGATTGACCGCGCTGGCAACGAGGAACGGCTCGATCCCCATGTTCATCAGGCGGTTCACCGTACTTGGCGCGTCGTTGGTATGCAGCGTTGACAGCACCAGGTGCCCGGTCAACGCGGCCTTCACGGCAATCTCCGCGGTTTCGAAGTCTCGAATCTCGCCCACGAGGATGATGTTGGGATCCTGTCGAAGAAACGACCGGAGCGCGGCGGCGAAGTTCAGACCGATGTTCTCGCGCATCTGCACCTGGTTCACCCCGGTCAGATTGAACTCGACGGGGTCCTCCGCGGTCATGATGTTCGTGCCGGGGATGTTGATCTTGGAAATGGCCGAGTAGAGCGTATTGGTCTTGCCGCTTCCGGTCGGTCCGGTGACGAGCACCAGCCCCCAGGGCTTGGCAATCGCGTCTTCGAATCGGACGAGCGAGTGCGACTCGAAGCCGAGTTTCGTCATGTCGAGCATCAGCTTGCTCTGGTCGAGCAGCCGCATGACGATCTTCTCGCCGAACAGGGTCGGCAGGCAGGACACCCGAAAGTCGATCTCCTTGGCGCCGCCCTCCGTGCTGAGACGCAGCTTGATCCGTCCGTCCTGCGGCAGACGCTTCTCGGCGATATCGAGCTTCGCCATGATCTTCAGTCGCGACGTAATGGCATCCCGAAACTTGAGTGGCGGGGACATCACCGTATACAAGGTGCCGTCGATGCGATACCGGACGCGATACTCCTTCTCGTAGGGCTCGATATGAATGTCGCTGGCGCCTTTCTGAATGGCCGATGCCAGCACGACGTTCACGAGGCGGACGACCGGTGCCTCACCCCCCTGCTTCTCGAGCGTGACGACATCGACATCAGCCGCGTCCTCAAGGACTCCGACGTCGTCGTCGTCGAGGACGGGCATGTTCTCGAGCGCCTGCGACGCCAACGCGAGCTGGCTCTCGCCGAGATCCTGATTCTCTCTGGTGTCGATGCCGCTCCCATTGACGGGTCCGTGGCCGTTGCCGTAGTAGCGCTCGATCGCCGCCATGATCGCGGTCTGCGCGGCGACGACCGGCTCCACCTGGTAGCCGGTCATGAACTTGATGTCGTCGACGGCGAAGACGTTGGTCGGGTCAGACATCGCGATGGTGAGGGTGGCTCCATCGCGGCTCACCGGCACGATTTCATACTTCTTGGCGGTCGCCGCGGGCACCAACTTGATGACACCGTCATCGATATCGAACTGCGTCAAATTGATCGACGGCACGCCGTACTGTTTGCTCAGGACGGAGGCGATTTCGTCGTCTTCGACGAACCCAAGCTGCACCAGGTTGAACCCGAGCTTCCCCCCTTCCGCCTGCTGGCGGTCCAGCGCTTCTTGGAGCTGCGCTGCCGTGATGCGCTCCTCTTTCAGGAGCAATTCACCGATTCTGACGGCCATGACTGAATTCCCTGCTGACGACGACCTGCCTGACTCGTGTTCGGTGCCCCCCACGGAGCAGCGACAACAATTTTACCTCAGTGACGCAAACTGTCAACAATTAACGACAAATAACGTCATGTATTGCGGAAGCCACTCCAGATAAACAGTTTTCGCGTATGGGGCAGACACCTGGCTGCTACGATCTGAAGCGCGTTCTCGGCAGAGAGGCGCGTCCGGCAGGATGTCAG
>CALBET010000533.1 GCA_937888665.1 uncultured Acidobacteriota bacterium | reverse complement strand
GGTACTGGCGGTGCCACCCCCGCTGCGGGTCGTCGTGTACCGGCGGCTGATGCTGCGGATCGCGGAGCGGATAGCGCTCGCGAGCGGAGCGATGGCGCTCGTGACAGGAGAGGCGGTTGGGCAGGTCGCCTCACAAACACTGGACAATATGGCGGTCATTGATTCGGTCGCCTCGATGCCCGTACTTCGACCTCTCGTCGGGATGGACAAGGACGAAATCGTGCAAGAGGCGCGGCGGCTCGGCACGTATGACGTGTCAATCATTCCGGACGAGGACTGTTGCACCCTGTTCACGCCGAAACATCCGGCCACAAAGGCTCGGGCCCGTCAGGTGGAGGCGGCCGAGCATGCGTTGGGGGTCGAACCCCTGGTCGAACAGGCAGTGACGTCGGCGGTTCGGCGGGATCTTAGGTTCCCGGCCGTTGCGGCGAAGCCGGCTCGCGCCATCGCCGAGTAGCTGCTCCTGAAGCCGGCTGGGTGCTATCGACAGTGTGCGTGGAGGACGCCGGTGTAGTAGTCCCGCAACGCGTCGTGGGTGCTGCGGAACGCCAAGTCTTCCCAGGGTATCTCATCCTCGCGGAACGTCCCGATCTCAAGACTCTCGTCGTCGTGCTGGAGTTCGCCGGCGGTTGCCGTCGCGGCGTAGACGATGATGACCGGCGGCCGCCCTGGGTATGAGTAAATACTGACGAGTCCGTCGAGACGGATGTCGATCCCCGCTTCCTCGCGAGCTTCCCGGAGGGCCGCGGCGCGCACGACCTCTCCCCGGTCGACGTACCCACCCGGGAACACCCAACGTCCGTATCCCGGCTCGATGGCGCGGCGCACCAGTACGATACGACGGTCCGCCATCGCGATGATCGTACCGACCGCCACTTTAGGGTCCAGATACAGCACGAACCCGCATTTCGTGCAGACCAGCCGTTTCGGGTCTCCAGCCTTGAGTTGCCTGGATTCAAGGTCGTGACCACAGGCTGGGCAGTAGCGGTAGTCTCCGGCCGTGTCCTGAAATTGCATGCGGTGCACGTGCCCGTTCGAAACTCGATTGACGACAAGAACCCGGTTGAAATACGTGTGCCGTCTTGGGCGTCTGGGTATCCCGCCCGTCGGCGGTGATCGTCTCGCCACGCCGGCAGGCGGGATGCCCCGCCGGGGAAGTGTAAAGCCATTCCTGGGACACACCACTAGCATACTCCCGGTATCGGCACCGCTCGCGCCTGGCCCGCAGGGCCCCACGACGCCCAAGACGGCAAACACACTTCGATGCGGGGGCCTCACGTATAATTCCAACCCATGTCCATCTTGAAAATCGCGCGGATGGGGCATCCGGTGCTCCGCGATCGAGCTCGCCCGCTCGACGCCGCCGAGATCACGACCCCCCGGATCCAGCGCCTCATCGACGATATGTTCGACACCATGCACGACAGTCAGGGCATCGGTCTGGCTGGAC
>CALBET010000532.1 GCA_937888665.1 uncultured Acidobacteriota bacterium | reverse complement strand
CACGGAACTGCCTGACCTCGACGCGCTTGACGTCACCAACGGGGGGCTGCGGCACGGGACGCGCATCAGCGTCACGTACGGTGACGAACGCCTGCAGTTGATGAGCGTGCACCTCAAGAGCGGGTGCTTCTCCAACACGGTGCGCGGTCCTGACTGCGCGAGGTTGCTCCAGCAGGTCCCGGTGCTGGAGGACTGGATCGACCGGCAGGCGGCTGGCCCCGATCCGTTCATCGTCCTGGGAGACTTCAATCGCCGGCTCAATGACCCAGGCGATGCGATCTGGGCCGACCTGGACGATGGTCAACCGACCAGGGCCGACCTCACCGCCGTGACTGAGGGTATGAACGTCAACTGTCGAGACAACCGGTTCCCCAGCTTCGTGGACCACATCGTCTTCGGAACCCGGTCGATCGGCTTCGTTGACCGGTCGTCCTTCCAACAGGTCAACTTTCGACGCGCTGACCGGCCGCGCTGGGACGCGATCTCCGATCACTGCCCGCTGGTCGTCGACCTCCTCGCTCCCTGACAGGCGGCCGGCTTCCCTTTCTGGCCACGTCACGTCGGTCACCAGCTATTTCCCTCCACTCTGCGGTATAACAAGGGCATGGCCTACCGTACGGCGTTCCGCTGCATAGCCGGGTGTCCCGGAGAACATCCGCTCTGGAAACCGATCTACCGGTGTCCGACGTGTGGCGACCTCCTCGAGGTGACCCACGACCTCGACGCCCTCAGAGACCGCTCTGCCGCGGCCTGGATGCGTCTGTTCGACGAGCGCTACAAACGGACGGCCTGGCCCTACGGCTCCTCTGTCTGGGGCAAGAAGGAATGGGTCTGCCCCGATGTCCGGGACGAGTCGATCGTGTCGATGGACGAAGGTGGCACGAACCTGTTCTGGGCGGATCGGTTCGGGCGCGAACTGGGCATGCGTGACCTGTGGGTCAAGTTGTGCGGCAACTCCCACACCGGGTCGTTCAAGGACCTCGGGATGACCGTACTGGTCTCGGTGGTGCGGCAGATCATTCAGGACGGCGGCAATATCCGCGCGGTGGCCTGCGCATCGACCGGTGACACGTCTGCCTCGCTCGCCGCCTACGCGGCCGGTGGCGGCATTCCGGCCATCGTGCTGTTACCCCGCGGCAAGGTGTCGACGGCGCAGTTGCTGCAACCAATCGCCAACGGCGCGCTCGTGCTGGCGCTGGACACCGACTTCGACGGGTGCATGGCGATCGTGCAGCGCCTCTCCGAGGATGAAGGTATCTATCTCGCCAACTCGATGAACAGTCTCCGACTCGAGGGCCAGAAGACCGTCGCCATCGAGATGGTGCAGCAGCTCGACTGGCAGATTCCGGACGTGGTCGTCATCCCCGGCGGCAATCTCGGAAACGTGAGCGCACTCGGGGCCGGATTCGAAATGATGGCGGCGCTGGGCATCATCAACAAGCAACCGCAGATCGTCGTCGCGCAAGCGCAGGCCGCAAATCCGCTGTATCTCGCGTACAAGAACAACTGGGAGTTCTCGCCGGTGACGGCGAAACCGACGCAAGCCTCAGCCATTCAAATCGGAAACCCGGTGTCGGTCCGCAAGGCAATCCGGACCCTGCAGGCGCACCGAGGCATCGTGGCCCAGGCGTCCGAAATGGAGCTCGCCGAGGCGGCCGCCCGCGCGGATCGAACCGGCATGTACAACTGCCCTCACACGGGGGTCGCCCTGGCGGTGCTGATCAAGCTACTCGACGAGGGCCAGATCGATCCCTTGGCCCGCGTGGTGGTCGTGTCGACCGCCAGCGGGCTGAAGTTCACGGACTTCAAATTGGGTTATCACGAGCGGCGGCTCCCCGGCGTCACGTCGCTCCATGCCAACACGCCGGTCGATCTGCCGAACGACTACGACGCCGTACGGCGCGCCATCGACCAACACGCAACGCCCGGGTCCTAACACTACTTTGTCAGATCTGCAGTCTCACCGACCGCAGCGCCTCGATGCGT
>CALBET010000531.1 GCA_937888665.1 uncultured Acidobacteriota bacterium | reverse complement strand
AAGCGCAACCTCCGCTGCGGTAACCCCTATGCGTTCCAGGGAGATGAGCGCGACGTGATGTTCTTGAGCATGGTCGCCGCTCCGAATGCGCGAAACGCTACCCTCACCGCGCGCATGTACGAGCAGCGATTCAATGTCGCCTTGAGTCGTGCCAGAGACCAGGTATGGCTGTTCCACAGCATCGAAGAGCGGGATCTCGGCCCAAACTGCCTGCGACGAAGGGTGCTTGAGTTCTTCCGGCATCCGCCGGATTTGACGATTGGCGGCGTTAAGCCGAACATCCCACAGCTGCGACTACAGGCCTCGCGCGCCGAGCGAGGAGTTGAGCGCCCTCCGCGTCCTTTTGACAGCTGGTTCGAAGTCGATGTCGCACTGGCGCTGGTGGCCGCAGGCTATCGCCTCTCCGCCCAGGTCGAAGTGGGTCCGAAACGGATCGACCTCGTCATCGAGGGCGAGGACGGCGCTCGGCTGGCGGTCGAGTGCGATGGGGACGCCTGGCATGGCCCGGAGCAGTATGACCAGGATGTTTTCCGTCAGCGCCAGCTCGGGCGCGTCGGTTGGCGGTTCGTCCGGCTCCGCGAGAGTGTCTTTCGTTGGATACCAGAGCGTGCCCTGGAGGAGGTACGCTTCGCGGCCGAAGAAGTCGGAATCGTGCTGGGCGGCGAGCCGGCCACCGATTCGGCGCGACCTGAGGAAGAAGGGTCGTGGCCTGACTTGCCTCCGTCGCCACCGCCGGACACACCGCTGACCTCAGACGGACCGATAGCTCTTCGCAACTCCGAAGCCGACGCGCCTATGGATGACGCCCGAGGTAGCATCTTTGCTGACGATGGCACAGGGCCATTCGCCGGCTACGAAGCGAAGGACTACCCGGATCCCAGGACAGCGCCACCTGCAAATGTTCGCGAGGCCGTGCTCGACATCGTCTCGTCTGACGGACCGCTGACGAAGAGGGCGGTCTTCCGGCTGTATCGTGTGGGCTGTCCCCGCATCGCCGGGGTGGGCAAGGTCGTGCGCCGAGCAATCAACAGCGCCCTCTACTACCTTGAGCGACAGAAGCAAATCGAGAGCCGCGATGAGGGCACCCGACAGAATCCAGCCGAGGTTGCTGTCAAGTCCGCAAACCAGCCTTGGGCAAAGGTCCGGCTAATCGGAGCACGGCAGCTCGAGGACGTACCGCTGTCCGAGCTCGCGGCTGCTGCTCATGCCGCCGACGCCAACTGGACAAGTCACGAGCCGTCCACGCGCGCCGAGTTCCTGAAGACCGTAGTGCGCGCCGCATACGACGTCCAGCGGATCCGACAGGCTACTGCCGATCGCTTGAGCGCCGTGGATCGCTTCGCCACGACCGTCCGCGTGCGACCGGACCTCGACTTGTTCCCAGACGATCCCGATACAACGAACCCGATGTAACCCCATGGCAAAGCGCAGAACGAAGTCCAAGGCCCCGAAGGGTTCTGTCAACTTCCGCTCTGATCTGGCAGAGTGATTGCGTGCCGAGCTACGGCGTTGGTGCGCGGATCGAAACTGGTCGGCAACGATCCCTACCCGCCGGCGCTTCATCCACCGATGCGGTACGACGCTGGCGTGCCGAGCGCCGTCATCTGATTGAGGATATTGCACGCGAGGACAGCCTCAGTCCCCTGCCCTCCTGGACTGCGGGCCCGGAGGCTCTCCCCAAGGATCGACTTGTACCGGAAGAAGGCGTTCTCGACCCGGCCCTGTCGGTCGTACCTCGCCTCCTTCTTCCACCGCCGCCGTCCGACCTCTTCCACAGCCTCGATTGTGCGATCTTGAGCGCTCGACCGCGGTCCCCATCGCGACACGGCGGCCGTCCTCGTCGGCGGAATGACGACCGTCGCGCCATGCCCAGCCGCGGCCTCGTAGACGCCGACCGTGTCGTAGGCCGCGTCCGCCGTCACGCAGGCGAGGGCGCCGTCGACCGCGGCGATCAGATCGATCGCCGTCGTCGCATCGTCAACGTGCCCGCCGGTGAGGGCGTGGGCGACGATCACGCCGGATCCGTCGACACCCAGATGGTGCGTATTCCAGCCGCGGATGCCGCGTCCGCCATGTTTCACGGCGGCCCATTCGGATGCACTCTCGACTTCACATCGAGATCATGTGCCGTCGGCCGTCACGATGGCCAGGCCGCGACGAACACTCGCCGGGATCTTTTCCGCGCACCAACGCGCCGCAGGGCACTAGAGTCCGGCGCGTGGCGGGCAGACGTAGTGGGCCTCGGTGACCCGCGTGCCCCCCTCGCACGGATCACGCGTGATCCAGACCGCCCCGGACTCGTGGTTCTGCACGATCCACTCGTACTCCTGGATGAACCACAGCGACGGCGAAGACAGAATGACCTTCTCGCCGGTGAAAAAGACCGTGGTGTAGACGTCCCAAAAATCGGCGTATCCGTATCGGATGTCGTTGGCGACCAGATAGTCAGCCAGTTGCCGGCGATTGTTCACTGGAGGATCGCGAAGGAAGTCGGTCAGGAGTCGGGTATGGCCCCACAAGGCCACGACCGCCCAGCAGCCGACGACGCCCCAGATGACGCGGCGAATCAATGGGCGTCTTTCGACCACGGCGTGGTAGGCGACGATGCCGACCAAGCCGAGCACCGTCAGCAGGGTGTATCGCATGGTGTCGGCGCTGATTCGCCCACACTGCGAGAGCACGTAGACCGCGCTCGACTGGGCGCCGATGAGCATCAGGTAGGTTGCGAACCGCAGACGGGGGTGCCAAGGGAGCCCGTGGCCGCGAGCCGCCGACCAGACGATCCGCCCCACTGCGACCAGCAACGTGCCGCCGAGCAGCAGCCACAGGCCGTCGAGACCCTGCGTGCCGGCGTTCGGGATGGAGAAATCGACCAGGGGCTCTCGACGGCCGCCCATCATCGTCGCGAGAAACGGACCAGCGAAGTTCAGGAGGTTGCTGGGCAACGACCCGGCGTCGAAGCAGAACCGATCGAGGAGCAAGTCCGCATTCAGCGCGGCGCTGCTAGACGTGGAAATCGGCAGATAGGCGTAGGAGCCG
>CALBET010000530.1 GCA_937888665.1 uncultured Acidobacteriota bacterium | reverse complement strand
CCAGAGCAGGACGCCGGCGAAGGTCACCGAGCAGGCCGCGATCGGCGGAAACACTTCAAGTGCCCGCTTGAAGCCGGACATGATGACGACCATATACGCGGGAATGATGATGGCGATCAAGGCGCACAGTCGGCCCGCCATGGTGCTCAGCGCGTCTACTGGCAGTTCGGTGATGCCCGCCAGCGTGGTGATCGGGATGCCCAGCGACCCGAAGGCGACCGGAGCGGTGTTGGCCACCAAGCAGATGAAGGCGGCGTAGAACGGCGAGAACCCCAGGCCGGTCATCATGGCGGCGGCCACGGCCACCGGCGTGCCGAATCCGGCCGCGCCCTCGATGAAGGCGCCGAACGCAAAGCCGATGAGCACCGCCTGCAGGCGGCGGTCGTCGCTGAGCGAGCCGATGGAGTCCTTGATGATCTCGAACTTGCCGGTGTCTACCGTCACCCGATACAGGATCAGTGAGGCGATGACAATCCAGCCGATGGGGAACAGCCCGAATGCCGCGCCGTAGACCATCGAGGCGCCGGCCTGGGGGACCGGCATGCCGTACACGCCAACGGCCAGTACGAGGGCCGCGCCGAGCGCGGTGAGGCCGGCGACCCAGCTAGGCTTCCGTTTGACACCCAGCATGTAGAACAGGATGACCAGAGGGACGGCCGCCACCAGCGTGGAGTAGCCGAGGCTGTCTGCGAGGGGGGTGTAGTTTTGTTCCCACATGATCGGATATTCCGGCAAAAAAGGTTGAACTGGTTGGCAGACTGTAGCACGCGGGGCTGCTGATGACGAGACGTTGGCGGATCGGGCAGAACCGCACACTCCGCACCGCCGCGCACGCGTCGCCGTTCATGTGTCACGATCCAAGTGGCACGACGTACGACCAGGGGGCACGATGATGAGCAGGCTCGCAACAGTGTTGGCGGTCGGGTTGGTCGCCGTCGGCGGGGTCGTCCAGGCCCAGGATTGGCCCCAGTGGCGGGGACCTGACGGTCGACGGATCTCGAACGAGCGCGACTTGCCGACAATCTGGGGCCCGGACACCGGGTTGGCGTGGCGAACGCCGCTGCGTGGTCTCGGCGTGTCGTCGCCTATCGTGTCCGGCGATCTGGTCTTTCTGACGTCACAGCTTGGTCGTGGTCCGCTGCGCCCAGGGGATCACCCGACGCTCGTGCGCGGCGGGGCGGAGTCGCCCGACGATGAGCGGCCCCTCGGTGGCGAACGGGTCGATGGCGACGGCGACTCGGTCATTTTCTTGATCAGCGCGTTCGACCGGGGCGACGGTCACCTTGTCTGGGAGCACGAACTCGCGGCGGAGGGCGACCAGCCGCAGGCACACCAGAAGCACAACATGGCCAGTCCGAGCGCCGTCTCGGACGGCGAGCGGGTCTACGCCTGGTTCGCCACGGGGCAACTCGTGGCGCTCGATCTGCGGGGCGACCGGGTGTGGCAGCGCCATCTCGCCCGAGATTTTGGGTCGTATGACATCGTCTGGGGCCACTCAAGTTCGCCGGTCCTCTACCAGGACCTGATCATTCTGCAGTCCGACCACGAGAACGGCGCCTATCTGCTGGCACTCGACCGACGCACGGGTGAGACACGCTGGAGGGCCGATCGGGGCCCGGCCCTGCGCTCATTCAGTACGCCGCTCGTCGTGGCCGGACCGGACGGCGATGAACTGGTCGTCAACGCCAACGCGGGCCTCGATGGCTACGACCCGTCGAACGGCGAGTGGCTCTGGCATGCGGACGGGCACAACGAATACCCGGTCGCGGCGGCCACCTTCGATGAAGAAGGGATGGTCTACACCGCCCGCGGCCACCGTGCCGGCCCGTATCTGGCCATCAGGCCGGGCGGGCGGGGCGTCGTGGACGAGAGCCACGTGGCGTGGCGGGTGCCAACCGGCGCGCCGTATGTGTCGTCGATTCTCTACTACGAGGGGCTGATCTACATGGCCAACGGCAACGGCATCGTCACTGCCGTCGACGCTCAGACCGGGGACCGCGTCTGGCAGGCCCGACTCGGCGGCATTTACTCCGCGTCGCCGATGGCGGGCGACGGTAAGGTGTATCTGTTCAGCGAGACCGGCGAGACCGTCGTGCTGCGGGCCGGCCGGGAACCGCATGTTCTGCAGCGGAATGACCTGGGAGAGCGGGTCGTCTCGTCGCCGGCGGTCGCGGCCGGCCGGATCTTCATTCGTACCGACGAAGCCCTGGTGGCGGTCGGCCGGTAGGACACACGACTAGTCCTTGACGAATGAGGAGTCCGGTCTCTTCGAGTGGGTCGGTGAAGCAGCTCGACCGCCAACTGCTCACGATCATCGATGGCTGACGACGGCATACAGAGGAACCGACCACGAAGGACACGCGGTGGACATTCCCGGAGCCCCTGACACATCGTGAGCATCCAAGACCTCCTGCTGAATGCGGGCGGTTACCCCTGGGTCATCGTGAGCGTGTTCGCGAGTGTCCCGGTCGCGACCTGGGTGGTGGGCCGTCTCCACGGACGCGGACGGGGCGGGACGACGCCCTGGAAGCATCTGTACGCCACATTCGTCTACCTCACCTGCGTGCCCGGATTGTTCGCGGCGGTGGTGACCGCCTATTCGCTCTTCTTGACCTCCACCAATCTGTTGGAGGTGAACGCGCTCCTGTAT
>CALBET010000529.1 GCA_937888665.1 uncultured Acidobacteriota bacterium | reverse complement strand
ACTACATTCGTCAACTCATAGCAATCGGCGAGGCCGACGCACGCACCCACGCCGCGACGATCCGCAGGCTGCTGGCGCCGCGGAGGGCGTACCCAGCCCCGATGGTCGGGCGGGCCGCCCCTGAGGGCGCGCCGGTCGCGACGTACTAACTCCGCTCTCGTCGCACTGCGACGGGGGTGAGTCATCGGACCGTCCAGGTCCCGGATGCTCGCGTCTGGCATCGCCGGCGATTCCCACCATTGCGAGATAGTCCCACCATGTTGGGACGCTGTCTCAGAGCCCGGGTATCGGAAACCGCCGTGGGCGTCAGGGGCCCTTGCTTCCGGTTCTGGCCTCAGGCAGTCATCAGCGGTCGTAGTAGACCGCGTCAATGGGCACTGACGCGGTCTGATAGTCCTGGTCCTTGTGGGGGTACTCGGGCCGTGGCTGTGACGTGATGAACGCGGCAATCTGCTGCGCTTCGGCGTCGGTCAGCACACCCGGGTTGAGATACGGCATCATGAACCGGATGATGCCCGCGAGTGTGTAGACGCGCGCGGCCCCGGCGCCATCGTTCCATGATCCGCGACCCCAGAGTGGCCCGGCCCGCTTGTCTCCGATCTGGACGCCCTGACCGTCTTCGCCGTGGCAGGCGACACAGTGCTCGGTGAACAGCGTCTCCCCCACCGCCGGGTCGAGCTGGTCCAGGGGGATCAACGCGTCCGCGGGAATCCGGTTCTGCTTGCGCCACGGCGGGTTCTCCCCCGCCGCAAACCCGTCCGACAGCCATTCGATGTAGGCGGCCAGCGCAAGCACCTCGTCGGATGCCGGGTCGGGCAACCTGCCGTCCGACACGCCGGCGGCCCCATCGGTCAGGCCGCCCGGCGCATTCTCGCTGCGCATGAAGCAACCGACGATACGGTCCGGTAAGGTGAAGTCGCGCCCGGCGCGCCCGTTAAACTCCGGAAACATCCCGGCCGCACCCACCAGGGGCAGCGCGAGCTCGCGTTGCCCGGCGTTCAGATGGCAGTTTCCGCAGGACATCCGGCTTGGAGTCAGCTGTGGCGCCTCCGCCGGAGTGTCCATGAACAGCCGGAACCCCCAGCGCACCCGCTCACCCTCCTCGGTGCCCTCCAGAGAGGCGTCGGTCAATGGGTTCTTGGGGATGTCCCATGCCGACACCATGGTCACGGCGGCCGGTATCAGCGGCCCGCTGAGCGTGTAGGGCCGCAAGGCCGGATCGAAAACCATCGGCATGACGTCGAGCCCCGCAGGACCAGTTGGGGTGGCGACCGGCGCGTCAGGCGCCGGTGCGACGCCGTCATCCCGCGCGCAGGCCCCGGCGCCAAGCAGACCGGCCAGCACGAACACGCCGAGGGTGCGGCATCTCATTAGTCTCATTGGTCGATGCAATTCCGCTATTATGCAGCGAAACCTCCCCGGGCTGAATAGGGCTGGGCGAAGGATACGACAGAGACGCGAGAAAGAGAGGAAGACGATGGAGAGGCGATTCGTCACGCTGACGCTGTGTGCCGTACTACTCGGTGCGGCGGCCGAGACGACGGCCCAGCCGAGGGGTCTCGCGGCGCGGATGCTGAGCCTCGGCGCACACCTGGGCCCGGTCATCGAATCCTCCGGTCCCGTGTTTGCCGTGCCGGACCCGGACCTGGCGATACCGGAGGGTCACGTCTTCAAGGCGGTCTTCGAGATCACCGACCGCCAGGGCGAGTCCGAGACCCTCAACCAGTCGATCGACAGCGCTGCGCGGTTCCTCAACATGCATGTCGAGGCCGGCGTGCCACTCGAGAATGTCCAGGTCGCGGTGGTCATCCACGGCGCGTCAACCACCGACGTGCTCAACAACGCCGCCTATCGTGAGCGCTTCGGGGTCGACAACCCCAACCTGCCGCTGTTTGACGCGCTGAAGCAGGCGGGCGCCAGGCTGTATGTCTGCGCCCAAGCGGCCAACGTCTTTCAGGTGCCGCGAGACCAGATCGCCGAGTCGGTCGACGTGGCGCTCTCCGCGATGACGGCGATGGTGATGCTGCAGGCTGAGGGCTATCAGCGTCCGAACTAGTGGACCCTCAGCCCGGACCAGCATCATGGGTTTCAAATTTGACCGACTTTCCTGGACGTACGAACGTCTAAGGCTGTTAGCGTCGTCATCGAGGAAAGCGTGCTAGCGGAGCCATCGTGAGAAATCGTCGGTTCTTCAGATTCGTGTCACATCTGGTGACCATGCTGTTGCTGGCCTGGACGGCAGCCTGCATGGTGAACCCAGAGTTGTGCGCGCTCGATCAGGAAGGTCTGCAGTTCTCGGGTGGCCTCAGTGCGGACGCCACTGAGACCACGACGCCGTGGCCTTCGGAGGACGAGGTGCACGTCGACGACTGTTTCTGCTGCTCCCACCATATCGAGCCCGGTTTCGGGTTTCGTGTCCCCGAGATGATGCAGCCGCATGAGCAGGCGGTCTTCAGCCCCTCAGGTCGACCGCACGCCGTTCCCGCCTCCCTCTTTCGCCCCCCGCAACTCCCTGTTTAGTCCCCGCCCTCGGACTCCGTAATCGAGTCTCCGTTCGTGGTTGTGGTGTGTCTGCCCGACGGTTGGGCCGTGCACCCATGTGCTCCAGGGAGTGTTGTACCGATGAGACTGAGAGACGTGTCTCTCGGGGTCGGCCTCCTGCTGCTGTCGCAGATGGCGATGGCGCAGGCGGTGTCGATCTCGCCCCGTCCCGCTCGTAGTGCCCCTCAACCGCCAGCATCCGCGTCCGCACTTGGCCTGGAGGATGCGTTGGCGATGGCTCAGCAGAACAACCGACTGGTCCAGGCTGCTCGGCTCCGGATCGCCGAGGCGAGGGGTGACCTCACTGGTGCCAGTCTTCGCCTCATCAACAACCCAGAGCTGACCGGTGTCGCTGGGCCTCGCCTACTCGGCGGTGCAGCTGGTGGCAC
>CALBET010000528.1 GCA_937888665.1 uncultured Acidobacteriota bacterium | reverse complement strand
GCGACCGCCGGTGGCTGAGGGTGCGCCGTGGCCGCGCCGACAAGCACCGACAGCAGCAGGGCGCCCGCGACCGTGGCGCGCCGCGACGGAGCTATCCTGTTACCGTGATCGCGCACTAGGACATCTCCACGTTGGTGACGGTGTATGTGATGATGTTCTCGTAGTTGGCCGTGTAGACGAGCGGGATACCGTCGGACTCGGCGTAGGCATAGGCGAAGCTCGGTAGCGGTGCGCCGCCCTGCGCAGGGGTCAGCACCACCGCCCGTCCGACCGAGACCTGAAAGCGGTTCGGCGAGAGGTGGCCGAAGAAGAATCCGCCCCCATCGCCCAACTTGTCCGCCTCGGAGACGTCCACCGGCACCCAGCCGTGGTCCGGCGCGTAGAAGCTGACCCAGCAGTGGGCTCCAGTACAGTCCCCTTCGAGCTGACCCGCGGACGCTGACGCCCCCGGTTCCGGGAGCGGGAGCGGGAAGCCCTGGTGCCACCGGATCGGCACGCCGCGCGAGACCATGATCGCCATGTACAGCGCGTGGTAGTCGTCGCACTTGCCACGTCGGTGCTTCATGATCCAAGCGGTGTCGCCGGTCCCACAGCCTGGAATCGTCTTGTCGTAGAAGAGCAGCTCCTGGATGCCGTCGGAGACACGTCGCGCGATGTCATACGGGTCGGTGGCGCGGCCGACGACCCGCGCGGCAAACTGCTCGATCTCGTCGGTCATGCGGACAGTTGGTGTAAGGGTCAGGTACTTCTTGGCGTCGAGGTCGGTCAGCCAGTCCCGTTGAGCGCCGACGCGGGAGCGGGTGACGTGATACCTGGCCTCGACGTCGAACGGCGCGGCATCGCCCACTCCCTCGGTGACGGCCACGTGGAGCATCCGCGAGCCGAAGGCTCGTTCCCTGGTGATCTCGTGGGGCCACGGGCTCTCGATCTCGAGATTCGAGATCTGCTGGGCGGTGTCGCTCGATGGCAACGGCATCCAGAGATTGACGTCCCTCGCCTCGGCGGGCAGCCGGTGAATACGGGTGCGGTAACGGACATCGAACTCCATCAGCGCGTAGGCTGACGGGTCGACTCCGGCCGCGCCGCCTGGGCGGATCCCGACGCCGACCAGGGCGGCGGTGCCGAGTCCGGCAACCCGGATGAACTCACGTCGGTCACACGCCGTCTGGTGGGGGCTGTAGGGCATTTCTCATTTTCTCCTCATCCCAAAAATAGGAATCGAACGTGGCGCCAATCGCGCCATCCGATCCCACGACGAACACCCGGATCGTGTGTTCGATGAACACCCCGCCCTCGACCGGGGTACGGGTGATCTCGATACCGGTGGCCGCAAGGAGCCGCTGGATCTCGGTGGGCGGACCGTTCGCGAACAGCCATCGGCGATCTCGATCGGCGTCAATCTGGTGGTCCTCGAAGTGGCTCAGGATCTCGTCGGCGGTGTCTGCCTCCGGCTGAATCGACACATGCAGGTACTGCACGTGATCTGGTGCGCCGAGCTCCGCGTCCAGCTGCGTCAGCAGCAATGTGACGATCGGGCACGCGAAGACACACTTGGCGTAGGTGGGCACGACGATCGTCGTCTTGCCCTCGAACACGGCGTTCGTGATAGGCCGCCCGTCGAAGTTCTCGAGGGCGAAGTCCGGGAGAGCCGCGACGTCAGGCGGTGGTCCGGGCGCCAGGCCGAGCGCGAGGATGGTCAGCCAGGTCATCGTGCCCCAACCTCCACGACGATCTCGGTCGCGCCGCTGGCCGCCACGTCGACCGTGCGCCACATCCGCGTCTCCCCGTCATGCCAGATCCAGACGTCGTGCGACCCGGCCGGCACATTGCGGATCGTGAAGGTGCCATCGGCACCGGAGACGGCGGCGTATGGGTGGTCGAACACGAGCAGGCTCGCCGCTTCATCCGGGTGGGGGTTGCAGCGTACGTCGATGACCCCGGTGTCGTCGCGAAACCCGGTATAGGCGGTGATCGGCCGGCTGACCTCCATGCCCGGGATCGGAAACGCGATGTTGTAGACCGTAGCGCCGTTCTTGAGCGGCCGGCCCGACCGGGCTTCCTGTGCGGCGAGATGGAGCATGAGGTGCGTCGTGTGCATCTGGTTGTCCTCGTTCTTGAAGACGAACGAATTGCCCACGAAGCCGATGCTCACGGCCGGTTCGAATGTGCCACCCGGCCGGTGGGTGATCACGGTGTCGCCTGTGGGTGCCGTGCCGCCGAGGACGCCTTTCAGGAAGACCACGGCGGGGCCGGAGCCGGACGGTGCGACGACCCGTCCCGTGAGGTCGTCGGCCCGGGTCGTGCCGACCGCGGCCATGGTGACCACCGTGACCATGGCGACAATGCGAAGGGCGAACGCGGGGATGCGGTGCGTGTCAGTCATACCAGTGTGTCCATGGCGAGACGGCGTTGAAACAGACGGTGACCGACCAGCAGCGGGACGATCATCCACAGCAGCAGCGCGAGCGCGAGAACGGCCGGCGGAATCGGTGGCGTGAACGCCGTCAGTCCCATGGGGGCGGCGGCGCTGCCGGTCCAGGAGAAGGCCAGCAATCGGAAGATGTCGGTCGGGTTGAGCAGGAGCAGACCCTCGAAGACCAGGGGGGGCAGCTCGCCCGGATACACCACGAGCAGGCCCACGACCGCCAGGTCGAACACGAATACCGCCAGCACCCAGACGAGCACCGATGAGGCAACCCCGCGGGCCGGGTCACGCGAGAGGATGGAAATCAAGAATGACAGCGCGAGGAACACGGTGCCGAGCGCGAGGACCAGCAGCAGCAGCCGACCGAATTCGGTCGGCTCGACACCGGATGTGAGGGCGAGGGCGATGCCGGTGGGGACGAAGCTGGTCACCAGGGCCACGGCCAGCGCCAGGGCATAACCGAGGAAGGCGCCAAGGAAGTACTCGCCGGACGAGACCGGCGACACGAGGATCAGATCGAGCACGCCGCGTCGTTTCTCGTCGATCACGACGCCGGCGCCCATGATCAGGGCGAGCAGCGGCACCAGATAGACGGCCAGGTTCAGCAGGCTCGCCATGACGGCGCCGGTGCCAGGCGCGCCTACCACGCCGATCGGTGTGGCCCCGAGGAACGTGAGACTCAGTGTGGTGGCCAGCATCAGCGCGCTGACGGTCCAGACCCACCGGTTACGCAGTCGGTCGGCCAGCTCCTTCCCGGCGACCGTGCGTATGGCGTCAACTCGTCTCAAGCAGCACCTCCTCGAGCGACGGTTCTTCGATGCGCACGCTGTCAATCTCGGCGCCAAGCCGGTCGAGTCCAGCCAGCAGCCGGAGTTTCTCAGCTTGAGACACGCTGACGACGAGCCGGCCGTTGCGGCTGACCAGCGTGCCGGCGTCCAGCCGCTCAATGGCGGCGAATAGGCTGTGGCGGCCGTTGCTGTCGTGTGCGCCGGCCGTTGGCTGGACCGGCTGGACTGGCGTGACTGGCTGGATGATGACGCGGGCCGGCAGGTCCAGCCGCCGGTGCAGTTCCTCCTCGGTGCCAAGCGCGGCAATCTTGCCCGCCCGTAAC
>CALBET010000527.1 GCA_937888665.1 uncultured Acidobacteriota bacterium | reverse complement strand
CGGATATCACTGCAAAGAGGGCGTCCACTTCGGCGTCCCGCTCTGGGTGGTCGATTCGTTCGCGATCGTGAAGCTGTTGTCCTCGAAGACATCCCGATAGTGATCCACGACCTGCTGCACGGAATCGTCTGTCGTGCCGGTCAGCATCCCAGACGCCCCGTCGTCGGTCGAGGTCATGTAGGCCACACGAGCGTCGCTACTCCCTGGATAGACGGGAACCCACTCGGGCAAGTCGTCCAGAGTGATGTTCGCGCCGAGGCGGGTTTGACCATCGGGTCCGCTGAACGTGACGCCCCCTCCGGCGGCGCTGCCAGCAGCGACGGCAGCAGTGGCATCAACCGAGAACTCGCCCTCGCGGGTGGTCATGGTGAACCGACCCTCCGCGATGTCCTCGAAGTTCAAGGTCGCCTCTTCCCCTGTCTCGATCCTACGAAATGTGATGGTGCCCGCGTCGTCGTCGGTGCTGAGGAGCTCGAATTCCGGATTCATCCGAATCGCGGTCTCGGCGATCGTTCGGGCGGGGCTGTCCTCGAGACTCTCGACGATGTCGGACAAGCTCCGATCTCCAGTCGCCTCCTCCAAGGCATCCCGCCCCCAATTGAAGATCGAGACCCCCAACACCACCATGCCGACAAGCGCAAGGAGCATGAGACCGCCACACCCGATGGCGGCCCAGGCCCATGGTGACAACCCCTTCTTCGCTGCTTCAGATCCTGGCGCAGGCGCGGGTGCAGAAACGGGTACGGCCGGGGGAGCGGTTGGGAGATCTGGAAGGGGCGGCGGTGAGTCTGACATGGGTCGTTTTCCTGGCGAGAGGGCCGACCTGACGGCCGGCCCTTTTCAGTACCAATGCGTCCGAGCCGACAAGCCCTCGCAGCCCGTGCTGAAAGCCCTGCTGCAGTCGACGAGCGCTTCATCCTGCCTGACGGCGTTGCGATTTCGGTCAAATACTGCCCATCTTCTCCCTCATCGCGCCTCCTCAGCCAGGCGAATCGCCCGTCTCGGTGCAACGCAGGGTTTCACCACGGGCTGCTAGTGACCCGAGTGTCGCGTCAGCGGAATGTCGATCGCCCCGCGTGGGGTCATGACGGAGATCGTGAACTGGTCGCCGACCAGGCTGTATCCGAGCTCCTGCAGACCGACCTCGCCGATGTTCTTGAACCGCACCGTGTGGTCGCCAATCTCGACCAGTTCCATCACCTGGAACCCGTCCGCGCGGGGCTCCATGCCGGGGTTCCACTGCTTGAGTCGCAGCATCAAGGAGTTCCCTGCCTCCTCGACAACGATGAGCTCGATCATGTTCATCGCGCCGTCGCCGTTGATCCCCCGCACGAAGGAGCCCATGGAACCGCCCCTGGGCGCAGACCAGTTCTCTTCGAGTGTGGCGCTCGTGTAGTGCCCCGTCATCCAAGCGAGATCAGTGACCTTGGCGGCGGGTCCCTCCGCGAATGTGGGTACGGACACGAGGAGGACGAGCACAGACGAGATGAGCAGACGCCGCATGGCACTTCCCTTCAGAGTAGAGGAACGACTGGAGACCTGACACTTCGTGTCGAGGATGCCCGCATCGGAGGGCGAACGTCAAGGCCAAACCGGCCGGTGCGGACCGTCTATCCGCGCCCCGCTGCGTGCGCTCGCTGACTTACACGCCCGACAACAGCGGCAGTTCGCCGGTGCTGTCGCCGAATGCCTCCACGTTGACGCCGAATTTGTCCAGGAGGCTCAGGGACAGATTCGCCAGCGGCGTGCCCTTCGGATAGACGAGGTGGCGATTCCCCGTAAGGCCGTTCTCTCGCCCGCCGATAACGACGACCGGCACGCTGTAGTTGTTGTGCGTGTTGCCGTCGCTCATCCCCTTGCCGTAGAGGACCACGGTGCTGTCCAGCAGTGTCCCGTCGCCGTCGGGAATCGACTGCAGCTTGTTCAGGTAGTACGCGACGGTCTCGACGTGATACGTGTTCAGCTTCGAGAACTCCTTCATCTTCTCCGGATTGTTGCCGTGGTGCGACATGGAGTGGTGCGCCTCCGGCAGGCCAATCTCGTTGTAGGCACGATTGATATTTTCCCGCGCCATCATGAATGTGGTGACCCGCGTGACATCCGCCTGGAACGTCAGCACCTGCAAGTCGAACATCAACTCGGCGTATTCCCTGAAGGTGTCCGGCACGCCGACCGGACGCTCCGGGAGATCGAAGTCGCGGTTGGTCGACTCGGCCCGCGCGATCCGCTGTTCGACGTCGCGGATCGCGCCGAGATACTCGCCGAGCTTGGCCCGGTCCGGCCCGCCGAGCGTGCGCGAGAGCGTCGAGATCTCCTGCGCCAGCCCG
>CALBET010000526.1 GCA_937888665.1 uncultured Acidobacteriota bacterium | reverse complement strand
ACTTCCACCCGGATGCGCCGGACCAGCTCGGGGAACTCCAGGCTCTGGACATTCGAACGGGTGAGACGTTGTGGAAGCAACGACGTCGAGCGCCGTATAACACGTCGGCGCTCACCACGGCGACCGGCTTGGTCTTCATCGGAGACTGGGAACGATACGTGTTTGCGTATGATGCCCAGACTGGTGAGGAGCTCTGGCGGAGCCGGCTCTCGACCATGGCCAACGGCTACCCCATCACTTACGCCGTCGACGGTCGCCAATATGTCGCGTTTGGAGCCGGGAGCCCGCTCGGTGGGTCAAGCTGGACCAGCTTGATCCCCGGGGACCTCCTGCCGGAGATGAAGAACCCGCGAGCGGGGAACGCCATCTTCGTCTACGCCCTGCCCTAGCAGCCCGTGGTAAAAGCCCCGCTGCATTCGGGCGGGCGCTTTATCCCGGCTGCCGGCGTTGCTTCTCGGTCAATCGCCGGCAGTTGGTCGACGCCGCCTTTCTGGAGACGTGGGTTCCCCTCTGGACCGACGGGGGAGAATGGCTTCGGGGAGCCGCGTAGAACTACTTCGGTACGGCGCGGCCCGCGGAGACCGCGGCGTCGACCGCCGCGGGCAGACCGCCCCCGGCGCGGCCGCCGCCGAGGATCGTGAAGCCCTGTGCGATTCGGCGGGGCATGTCGGCCGCGCTCGCCGTGATACCGCACGCGATCCCGCGTGCCAGGCAGGCATCCACAACCGTTTGAATCGCGGCCTCGACGCGCGGGTCGTCGCGAGGGAGGCCCAGCGAGTTGGAGAGATCGCTGGGACCCAGGTAGAACCCAGAGACGCCGGGGACGGCGGCGATCGCGTCCACGTTTCGTACCGCCTCCGTGGATTCGATCATCATGAGAGCCACTAGGTCGCCAGCTGGATTGAGCGGCCAGGTGTCGGCGTGGCGGACGTAGTCGCCAGTCGAGAGTCCCCAGAACCACGCGGCGGCCCCTGGTCCCGATCCACGCAGACCGCGCGGCTCGGGATACGGGGCGTCGCGGCGTTGTGGGTACCGCATCGATTGCACGGCGCGTCGCGCCTGCTCCGCGGTCTCGATGGCGGGGAAAATCAGTCCCATCACGCCGATATCGAGCGCCTGTTTCACCGCCCATTCGGGCGACTCTCGGCCATACGGCGCGAGACGGGCCAACGGCGTCACCTGCTGCGCCACGCTCCCGTGCTCGGCCACCGCGGCCCGGTCGGTCAGTCCCAGGAGAAACGCCTGGAGCGACGCGAAATCCATCGGCCCGTGTTCCATGTCGACGTAGACATAATCGAGGTCGGATCGAGCCAATGACCGCGCGTTCTCGAGCGACAGATCGTAGGTGCTGACCCCGAACGCGCGGTCGCCAGCAGCCAGCTTTGCGACCAGTGGGCTGAGATACTCCGGCGATACCTGGGCCGCGGCGGTGACGAACGTCAGATGCACCGCGACAACGCCGAGCGCCGTCGGGAGCAGGCGAAGCCTGCGTGCGGTGTGGCGGGATAGGTGAGTAGGCATGTTCCACCCTTCGAGGGCGAGGGACGATGGCCGCGAGCTTCAGCCGAGGCTGCGGTACACTACTACGTTTGGCCACCCTCGCAAGATCCCGCCGCACCCCTACGCCGGGTTCCCGCCATGCGGGTCTGAAGACCGCGCCCACAGACGTGTTCGTCGCGTACGCAGATTCCGCAGCGTCACCGGAACCATCCGGAGGCAAGGGCTCTGTACACCATCGCGCCGTCAGGTAGTTGGGTTCTCCCTCCGTCAACGACAATCTCCGAGCCCACGAGGAAGCGCGACTCGTCCGAGGCCAGGAACACGACCACGTGGGCCACCTCGTCCGGGGTGCCGAAGCGTCCAAGCGGGATGCTCAGCAGCCAGGGATTCGTGGTTCCGGGGAGCGGCGGTGCGGGCGTGACATCCGTCTCGCCCGGTCGCACATGCGGCGAGCGTACGGCAATTGGGCCCGGGCTGACCACGTTGACCCGGATGCCGCGCGGGACGAGAGCGGCCGAGAAATTGCGTGCGAAGGTTCGGACCGCCGCCTTGGTCGCCGCGTAGACGGCACCGTGCGGTGACCCGGCGCTCGGTGCGACCGACCCGTTCAGCACGACCGAAGCCCCTGGTCTCAGCAGGCTGAGCGACTTCTGCACGGTGAAGAAGACGCCTTTGACATTGATGTTCATCATTCGGTCGAAGGCGTCTTCCGTGGTCGCGTCGAGCTTCGTCGCCTCGACAAGCCCCGCATTGGCGAACACGACGTCGAGACCGCCGAACGCCGCGGCTACGCGTTCAAAGAGCCTATCCAGGTCCGCAAGACTGGCCACGTCCCCCGGCACCGCGACGGTACCGTTGCCGAGTTGGCGCCTCGCCGCGTCGAGGCGCGTGGCGTCCCGGCCCGTGATGGCGACCCGGGCACCCTCGCGGACGAAAGCGCCGGCCGTCGCTAGGCCGATTCCACTACTGCCACCGGTGATGAGAGCCAGTTTTCCGTCGAGTCTGCCCATGGCATGACTTGCTCGTATTGCAGGAGATGTCGTGCGGCGGCACCGCGGTGGGCAAAGCAAACAGTGTGCCGTCCAG
>CALBET010000525.1 GCA_937888665.1 uncultured Acidobacteriota bacterium | reverse complement strand
CCGCTCTCGGTGCGACGCGCGACTTCTACCACGGGCTGCTAGCTAGGGCCGTCGTACGATCGGCAAATAGCATACTCCGGCGACGCCAACGTCGTAGATCGCGCAGGCGGTCGAGTACCAGGCGGGCAGGGCGTCCGAGGGCAGCGTGCCGGCACCATGGAGCAGGTCGACCACCGCATGCGCGGCAAACGCCAGCGCCAGCACGGTCAGCGCGTCGCCCGGTTCCTGCGTGACCGCCACTGAGGCGAGCACCAGGAACCCGACGGCGAGCGCGACGTCTATGCCGCTCCCGGGGCTGGTGCCGTGCGCCAGGGCGAACCCGACATAGACACCGGCCGTCAACACCAGCACGAGCGCAGCGAACTGGGCGAGCCGCAGCTCGGCCACCAGTCGGTCGGGGGCCGACGGGTCCGCCCGCGAGGCCGCGAGGGACAGCCGAATCAGCGCAAGCGCCATGACGGCGCACGCCACGATCAGCGCAAGGTCGGCATCATTGAGATCCACGTTCATGACTCGTCCTCGAGCGTACGCGCGGGCGCGGGCCGGTCGGCGGCGGCGAGCCCATAAAAAATCGTTTTGAACAGCAGACGGAACGTGCGCACAGCAGGACGCGGCACGACGACGGTGGGCGTCGCGTCGCCGCCTCGAATGCGACTCTCACCACGGGCTAGAGGTACTCGAGCGGGTCGACGCCGTATTCGGCCGGGTCAAGCGGCGCGGTGACATGGACGTCATCTTCGGCCCCATCGAGGGGTTCCCAGAGGTGTCGGGTTGGTTCGGACGGCACGCGGCGACCCGTGGTGTCTCGCAGAATGCGCACGCGTGGCCGATGTGGGTCCGGCGCATGCACTTGCAGCACGATGGCGACTTCGTTGGTGCTCAATCGTACCAGTGTGCCCGGAGGATAGATCCCGATGAGCTGCACGAACCGCCGCACCAGATGTTGGTCGAACTGTTTCCCGTCGTTGCGCTTCATGACCGCGAGGATACGGTCGGTCGGGAACGCCTGTTGATACGCGCGTTGTGACCGCATCGCGTCGTAGACGTCCGCAATCCCGGTGAGCATCGTGGCGAGGTTGAGCGAGGCACGCGTGACATTCGGGTACCCGGTGCCATCCACCCGCAGATGGTGCTCGAATGCCACGGTGGGCGCCATGATCGGCATCTCCGGCGTCCGACGGAGAATCTCCGCGCCGTCTACCACGTGGCGCTGCATGATGACGAACTCGTCGTCGGTGAGCGGCCCCGACTTCTGGAGAATATCGCGCGGGGTTCGGACCTTGCCGATGTCATGCATGAGGGCCGACAAACCGAATTCCCGCAGTGTCTGACCTTCGATGCCGAGCGCCCTGGCCTGCGCCATCGCAAGAATGGAGACGTTCACCATGTGGGTGAACGTGTAATTGTCGTAGCCCTTCATCGCAGTCAACGCGATCAGCGCGGTGCGGTTCTGCGCGATCGACTCTGCCAGGCCCTCGACGGCTCCACGAGCCAGGCTCAATTCCGGGCGCCCCTCGGTGCGCGCGCTCTCGAAGAGGTCCTCCGCCGAGGCTGAGGCATCGTCGTACAGGCGCTTGATGGCGGCCATGTCCGCCGCGATGCCGGTCCGTTCCTTCTCCGGCCCGATCCGGCCGACGCTGATGTGGGGCAGCACCGGCGGCGGGTCGGTCGCGGACGAGCTCTGCTGGGTCAGCCCGGCCACCCAGGCGACGAACGTGCCAAGTTCGACCTGGGTGACGCCCTCGTCGATGGTGATTCGGTCGATGCCGGACGAGGTCAGCCGATTCAGGAGTTCGGCGAGACCGCCGCCGGCACGCGGGAGCGGCGTATCGGCGACGACCAGGTATCCGCCAAGGATTCCCAGCGCGATGGAGGGACGCGTGGCGTGAATCGCGGTCAGCGTGTCCGCGAGCTGGACGACGTGCTGCCGCTGCAGCGGATGGTCCGTCGCGTAGAGCTGGATGCCTCGCACGGCGGCGCCGAGCCGGCGGGCCAGCTCCTCGTAGCGCGAGGGCGTATTCCGATCGCTCATCCTCGACCCTCGATCTGCACGACCTCGGCGCGGGCAGCCGCCCGGACTCCCCAGGACCCCTGCGCCGCCGCGTCACGGAGCACCTGCGTCGCGGCCTCCAACCTGGTCCGTCTCAGCGCCTGCGCGGCCGCCTGTCGAATGGTGCGCGTGCGGAGCGGCGTCCACCAGGAGCCCTGGTAGAGTGCGTCTCGGAGCGGCTCCACCGCGTCCTCGCCGCCCACCGATCCGAGCGCGTCGATCGCCGCGACGTAGACGTCGCGGCGGGTGCGGGGGTCCAGGTGGCCGAGGAGGTAGCGACACAGCGGAACCGCGCGCTCATCACGTTGCGCGGTCAATTGCTGCGCGAGCGTGCCGCGCTGACGCCTGTCTCCGTCGGTGAGCACGGCGACCATCACCTGGTAGGCTCGCTCATCCCCCGCCTGAATCATCGCTCTGATGGCTTCGCGCTGCACCAGCGGTTCGGTATCACTGAGGAGTTGTTTGAGCTCGTCGAGACCCTCGGTGCCGCCGAAGTCTCGCAGCAGGAACGCCGCTGTCTGGCGGACCTCCCAATCCGGAGCATTCAGCAACTGCTTGACGGCGTACCGTCCGTCCGCGCCGAATCCCAACAGGATGTCCCGCGCGGTCCGTCTCACCCGTGCGTCTCCGTCGGCCGCGAGCGCGGTGGCGAGCGGGGTCACAATGGCCGGTCCCAGGGCGGTGCAGAACCGTTTCACCTGAGTCGCCGCGGTGTCGCCGCCGTGTCGCAGCCGCGCGAGCGCGTGACCCAGGACCGGCCCGGTGACGAGTCGCTAGCACGCCGCCGCCGCGAACTGGGCGATCGAGCCCGGAGTGTCCGCCGCCCTGTCGTCGACGCGCGCCCGGGCCAAGGCCTCCACGAACCGGCCCGCCCACGCCAGATCACCGGCCAGCGTCAGGTCTTCGATGTGCGCACACACCGTGTCGGCGATGTCGCGCCACCGATGCGGGTCGGCCTCCAGTTCCAGCAGGTCGAGGAGCAACTGGCTGTCCAGCGAGCGGAGTGACGGGTCGTCGACGGTCGAGAGCCAGGAGGCGATTCGCTCAGGCGGGTCGTCGTGGACTTGCTCCACCTCCGTGGCCTGGGTGCGGGCGAGGCCGAGTTCATGCGCGTACTCCTCACTGACGTACTGCTGGTCGGAGTACGACGTCAGCAGCGATTCGGCCTGTTCCCACAAGTTCGGGAAACTGTCTGTCTGGCCGAACGGCGAATCGGCCATCTCGTGGCCGACCAACGAGACGAGCTGGCGTCGCTCGTCGATGTCCGGCACGAGCGCCTGAAATGCTTCGGCGAGGCGCTGTGAGGCGCCCTGATCGGCGACAATCGACCCCGACACGAAATTGACGATCTGCTCGGGCTCGATCCGGTCGGTCACGGTGCGTATGGGGTCCTGCCCGCCGGTGGTCGGGCTTCCCCGTCGTCGCAGGAGTTCAGCCAGCGTGGCGGCGTCCAGAGTGCTCAGCAGTCGGGCCAGATGACGGAGGGACTCCGGGTACGACTCGTCGTCCACGGCACCGGCCAGCGCGGTCGCCTGGTGGAGTAGGTGCGACAGCGCGTCGATGTGCGCGGCTCGGTCGACGCAACGTTCGGCCAAACGCGCCCCGAAGAGTTCGAGCTTTGTCGGGTCGCCGACGATTTCGGTCAACAGAGCCTGCGCGGCTGGGCTCATGGCCTCCGGATCGCCGGAGCCGAGGCGGTCGAAGATTTCTTCAAGGGTGAGCGCGTCGCCCAGTGACCGGTTGCGTAGCAGGCGCTCGTAGTCGACCTCGCGCACCTCCACGCTGCGCAGGTGGGCGGCGGTCGCCATGCCGCCGAATTCGCTCCACAGATGTCCGATACCGCCGGCCTCGCGGATCTCTTCCGGGGGCCGCCCGATGAGGCCGAGCAGCCGCTGCCACATCGTCGCGTCACCTGCGCTGCGCACCGTGAGGCCGCTGACTCGGTGCTGGTGCAGCACCGCCGCCAGTTCCGCTAGCGCCGGGTCGGGGGTGGCGGGGGCGAGGCCGTCAAGCAGCAACCTCTTGGGCAGCACCGTGGTGCGGAGCGGCTCAGTCGCGGTGATGGTGGTGACGGTGTTCACGAGCCGTGTGAGCGTGGCTTCGACCGCCGGGTGTCCGGTCGGATACAGCGAGACGGCGCGAACCGCGGCAGCGCACGTGCGGGCGAAGGCGATGAGACGAGCGGCTCGTTCGGAATCGAGCGGCTCTCTGGTTGCGGCGTCACTCATGGCGAGAAAGCTGCACCTATCATATCCGGCGGTTCGCCCGTAAGCCCACAGCCCCACGGGATACGCGTATGATCGCCCCGTCGCGATGACCACCACAGATATCAAGTCGGTCCGATCCGCGGATTGGCCTCTGCGACTGGCGCTGGCGGCTTGTGCCGGGCTGCTGGGGGCCGGGGCGCTATGGTGGCACGCGGTGCTCGACCCACGCGTCCGAGCGTTTGCCGGAATTGTGGCGTTTCTGGCCGTCGCCGGCGCCTGCTCGGCGCGGATCCGCGCGGTGAACCCTCGTGTGGTGGCGAGTGGGATGGCGCTGCAGATCGGTCTCGCGGTCCTGATCCTGAAAGTCGAGATCGGTGGGGTTCGGCCCGGGTATCAGTTCTTCGCCGCCGTGGCAGCGGTCGCGACGCAGTTTCTTGAGTTTACGAACGCCGGCTCGCGGTTCGTCTTCGGGGTCCTTGCCGACCCGCAGCAGATGGGGGAGCAGTTTCCGAACGGGATGGTCCTGGCGTTCGCCTCGCTGCCGATCCTCATCTTCATGTCGTCGGTCTTTACGGTGCTCTATCACCTCGGGGTACTGCAGGTGGTCGTGAAGTTGATGGCCCGTGTCATGTCGCGCGTGATGGGGACCAGCGGCGCCGAGAGCCTGTCGGCGGCGGCCAACGTCTTCCTGGGCGTGACCGAGGCGCCCATCATCATCCGACCCTTTATCGCCGGCATGACGCAGTCTGAGTTGCTGGCGCTGATGATTGGAGGGCTGGCCACGATTGCGGGTACGGTCATGGCCATCTACATCAGCCTTGGCGCCGATCCGGTGGGCGTGTTGGCGACCAGCGTGATGGCGGCCCCATGTGGCCTCTATCTCTCGAAAATACTGCTGCCGGAGACCGAGACGCCGGCCACCGTCGGCGACGTGCATATCGTCGTCGAGCGTGAGCACGTCAACATCATCGATGCGCTGGCGTCCGGCGCCTCGGACGGGACGCGGCTTGCCATCAACGTCGCCGCCATGCTCATCGCGTTTCTGGCCTTCATCGCGATGATCGACTACGGACTCGGGCTGCTCAGCGCAGGTCTCAGTCTGGCTGCTATTTTTGGGTGGCTGTTCGCGCCGGTGGCCGCTCTGCTCGGGGTCGCGTCGAGCGACCTACCGGCGGTCGCCGACCTCCTCGGCACGAAACTGGCGACCAACGAGTTCGTGGCGTTCATCAAACTGAACGACACGTATCTCGGCGCGGTCAGCGAGCACACCCGCATGGTCGTGACGTTCGCGCTCACCGGTTTTGCCAACTTCGGGTCGGTCGGCATTCTGCTCGGCGGTATCGGCGCGCTCGCCCCCTCGCGTCGCGCGGACCTCGCGCGGCTCGGCCCCGTCGCTCTGCTCGGCGGCTTCCTCGCCACGCTGATCAACGCCGCACTCGCCTCGATGCTGTTGTAGAGGCAGGCCCGTCACACTCAGGCCGGCCGGCATTGGCGATCGGCCATCAGGCATCAGGTGTGCGACGGAGGGCTTGACATGGCGAGGGGGTACAAGGCGCGCTGCTCCGACGCCCGACGCCCGACGCCCGACGCGCGGCGACTTCCGACATTCGCTATCATTGTCGGCTGCGGAGGACGAGCAGACACATGCTACCGACAATTGATTGGGAAGACGGCGACGTTGTGATGATCGACCAGCGGAAGCTGCCGGGCCGTGAGGTCTACGTGCGGTGTCGCACGGCGAAGGACGTCGCGAAGGCGATCCGAACCATGGTGATCCGTGGCGCTCCCGCGATTGGGGTGGCGGCGGCGATGGGGCTGGCGCTCGCGGTGCGCCGTAGTACCGCGACCGGCACCACGCAGCTCGCGACCGAGTTCTACCGGGCGTGCGACCTCCTAGCCGCGACCCGGCCGACCGCGGTGAACCTGTTTTGGGCGATCGAGCGCATGAAGCGGGTGTTTGCGACGGCGATGCGGGCCGGGCAGTCGACCGACGAATTGAAAGCCACCATGGACACCGAGTCCGCTCACGTACACGACGAAGATGTGGCCAGCTGCCGGGCGTTGGGTAAGCACGGGGCCGAGGTCGTGCCGGCGGACGCGCGGGTGCTGACGCACTGCAACGCCGGGGCCCTGGCCACCGGCGGCTACGGCTCGGCGCTCGGTGTGGTGCGCGCGGCGGTCGAGGTGGGGAAACGTGTGACGGTGTATGCGGACGAGACACGCCCATTCCTGCAGGGGGCCCGTTTGACGGCGTGGGAGCTCGTGCGGGACGGTATCGATACCACCGTCATCACTGACGGCATGTCTGGATCGCTGATGCGCGCCGGACGCGTCGACCTCGTTGTGGTCGGGGCCGACCGGATTGCTGCCAACGGTGACGTCGCCAACAAGATCGGCACCTACACGGTGGCCGTGCTCGCCCGCGCCCACGGTGTGCCGTTCTATGTGGCGGCGCCGGTGTCGACGATCGATCTCTCGACCCCGGACGGGTCGGGCATCCCGATTGAAGAGCGTGACGCCAGAGAGATCACCCACATGGGATCCATCCAGCTCACGCCCGAGGGCGCGAGCGTCTGGAACCCGGCGTTCGACGTCACGCCGGCAGAATACGTGGCGGGCATCATCACGGAGCACGGCATCTGCCGCCCGCCCTTCGACCAGAGTCTCCGTGAAGCGTGCGGTGCGGCCTGACCGCCGAACATGATGAGTCAGACCACGCTGCTCGCTATCGAGACCTCCTGCGACGAGACAGCGGCGGCGGTCGCGGTCGACGGCGGCGGAGACCCACCGGCGCCCGAGATCCGGTCGAGCGTGATTGCCTCGCAGGTCGAGATTCATCGCGAGTGGGGCGGCGTGGTGCCGGAGTTGGCCTCACGACAACATCTGCGTGACCTGTGCGGGGTTGTCGAGCGGGCGCTGGCCGACGCAGGGGTGGGGTGGACAGACCTCGACGCCATCGCGGTGACGCAGGGGCCTGGCCTGGTGGGGTCGCTTCTCGTGGGCGTCGCTTTCGCGAAGGCGCTGGCGCTCGCCCTGAACCGCCCGCTGGTGGCGGTCAATCACCTGGCCGGACACATCGAATCCCTGTTTCTCTGTCATCCGGACCTTCCGCTCCCGAGTGTCGTGTTGGTCGTCTCCGGCGGCCACTCGAGTCTGTATCACTTGCCGGAGGCGGGCAGGTACCGGCTGGTGGGACGGACACG
>CALBET010000524.1 GCA_937888665.1 uncultured Acidobacteriota bacterium | reverse complement strand
GCCGGCGGTGGCGTACGCCTTTCCGTTCTTGTCCAGCAGGGTGACGTCGTCGCCGGTCACGAGCAGAGGGCCGTTTTCGCGTACTTTGATCTCCACCATTCGTCGCTTAGCCCATCTTCTGCATCGACGCCAGGAAGTCTTGGTTCGACTTGGTCTTGCCCATCTTGTCGAGGAGCAGTTCCATGGCCTCGACGGCCGAGAGCGGGTTCAGCACCTTGCGCAGGACCCAGACGCGATTCAGATCCTCAGGGCCGATAAGCAGCTCTTCCTTCCGCGTGCCGCTCTTCTGAATGTCGATCGCCGGAAAGACGCGCTTGTCCACCAGCTTTCGATCCAGGTGGATCTCCATGTTGCCGGTGCCCTTGAACTCTTCGAAAATCACGTCATCCATACGCGATCCGGTGTCGACCAGCGCGGTGGCCATGATGGTCAACGAGCCGCCCTCCTCGATATTCCGCGCGGCGCCAAAGAAACGCTTCGGTTTCTGGAGCGCGTTCGAATCGAGTCCGCCGGACAGCACCTTCCCGGAGGGCGGGATGACGGTGTTGTAGGCGCGCGCCAAACGGGTCACCGAGTCGAGCAGAATGAAGACGTCCTTCTTGTGCTCGACGAGCCGCTTCGCCTTTTCGATCACCATCTCGGCGACCTGCACGTGCCGCTGAGCCGGCTCGTCGAAGGTCGAGGAAATGACCTCGCCATCGACGGAGCGCTGCATGTCGGTGACCTCTTCCGGCCGCTCGTCGATCAGCAGCACGATGAGATACACGTCGGGGTGATTCGAAGCAATCGACTGTGCGATCGACTGCAGCAGCATTGTCTTGCCGGTGCGGGGCGCGGCCACGATGAGCCCGCGCTGCCCTTTGCCGATCGGGGTCATCAAGTCCATGACCCGGCCAGACAGGTTGGACGGTGTGGTTTCCAGACTCACGCGCTCTTCCGGATAGAGCGGGGTCAGGTTTTCGAAAAAGATCTTGTCGCGAGCCTGTTCGGGTGACTCGAAATTGACGGCTTCGACTTTGATGAGGGCGAAATACCGCTCCCCTTCCTTTGGCGGTCGAATTTGTCCCGAGACGGTGTCGCCGGTCTGCAGATCGAACTTCCGGATCTGCGAGGGCGAGACGTAAATGTCATCCGGTCCTGGCAGGTAGTTGTAGTCAGGGGCTCGGAGAAACCCGAAGCCGTCCGGCAGCACTTCCAGCACGCCTTCCGAAAAAATGAACCCGCTCTGCTCGGTCTGCGCCTTGAGGATCTGGAAAATCAGCTCCTGCTTACGCATGCCGGTCGCACCCGCCACGTTGAGATCCTTGGCGATGTGCGTCAGGTCGGCGATGTTCATGTCCTTGAGCTCGCCAATATTGAGGCCGCTGGAGCCGCGTCGATTCGACTTTGGTTTCCCAGCGGGCGGGGCGTCAGTCTGCGGGTCGGCCGGCGTGTCCGTCTGCGCCGCGGCTTGGGGGGCACTGGACGCATCAGCCGGCGGGGTCGCGGGTGTGTCGGCCGGCGGGGTCGCGGGTGCGTCGGCCGGCGGGGCCTCGGGTGCGTCGGCCGGTAGGGCCGCGAGTGTCTCGGCCGGCGGGGCCGCGGCTGTGTCGGCCGCCGCGGTATCGACGGCAGCATTGGCGGCGGCGCGCGCTGATGTGCGCTTTTGGGTCGTTGGCATAAGAGAGGTTCGGCTAGGGGTTGACGGTCTGCGAGGCTGCGTACGCCCGGCTGGTGCGCCGAGTCTCAGCCCGAATGAGAGAGGAATGAACTAATGCCTACGAGTATAGGCACGCGTCAGACGACCTGTCAACCCGGCTTTTGGCGATGCGGATGGGTCACGAATAGGACGCGGGGCTTTCGCCGATGCTGACGATACTGCACTCGAGGATGGGATCAAGACCGAGTTCGCGGGCTCGCGCGACGACCGTGCTCTCGTCGGCACCCGGATTCAGCCACACCTCCCCGATGCCCTTTTCCGCGATCTCCGCCATCACCCGCGCTCCGACTGCCGGCTGCACGTACACCGTGGCCATCTCGATGGGCCGCGGAACATCCAGCACGGATGCATACGCGACCAGGCCCTCGATTTCTTTCTCGCCGGGGTTGATCGGGATGACGTCATACCCCCGGTGCAGAAACGCCCGGACCGCTTTATTGCCGAACTTGCGGCGATTTCGAGACGCGCCGACGACTGCCACCACGCGAGCCATGCCTGCAGTATACCGCCGAGCGCTCGGAACCCGGTCCACGCCGCGCCAGGGACGTGCTGATGCTTTCGGCGGCCCACTGTATACAATCGGTCCGTGCCTGGATCCCGTGTCCTCCTCTTGATCCTGCTATGTGTGCTCACCTTCTTCGTGGGGCTTGGGCGACCGGCGATCACGGATTCCGACGAAGCCTTCTATGCCGAGGCGGCTCGGGAGATGGTGGAGCGCGGCGACTGGGTGACCCCGCACTACAACGGCGAATACCGGTTTGAGAAGCCAGTGCTCTACTACTGGCTGGCCGCGTTCGGCTACCTGGCAGTGGGGGTTGGCGAGGGCGCGGCCCGGTTTCCTTCGGCGCTGGCGGGTCTCATGCTGGTCCTCACCACGTTCGCCTGCGCCCGGCGCTGGTATGACGACACGACCGGCCTGCTGGCCGGGGCGATCACCGCGACCAGTTTCGGGTACGTGGCGGTGGCGCGGCAGGCGCTACCGGACCTCGTGCTGGCCGCCTTCATGACGCTCGCCACCTGGACCGCCCTGGAGGCCCTGGTGGTGCCGCGTCGCCCCGGTCAGAGCCGGGTCCGCATCTGGTGGCTGGTGGCCTCTGGCGCCGCGCTGGGTGCCGCGTTCCTGACGAAGGGCCCGGTCGGGGTCGCGCTGCCCGCCGCCGTCGTCGGACCGCTCGCGCTCAGACGGCTGTGGTCTGGTGGGTCGGCAGGCCAGGCCGCCACACGACTGCCTCGTCTCACGGGCGACGTGGCCATTCTCGCGACCGTCTGTGTGCTGGTCGCCGCGCCCTGGTTTGCCGCCATGACCTCGGTGCACGGGGTCGCCTACCTGGACCGGTTCTTCGTCGGCGAGAACCTGGAACGCTTCGCCACTGACCGTTACAACGTGGCGCGGCCTCTCTGGTATTACGTGCCAATCGTCGTCGGCGGCCTGTTGCCGTGGTCGCCGTTGATGGTGCTCTGGTGTCGACCGGTGATACGTGTCATCCAGCGTGCGCGTCGGGTCGAGCCGGTCGAGGTCTGGCTGCTCGTGTGGGCGGCCGTTCCGTTCCTGTTTTTCTCCATCTCCGTCGGCAAGCAACCGCGTTACGTGTTGGCGGTACTGCCGCCGCTCGCGATGCTGCTGGCGCGGGCGGTGGTGCGCCGGCTGAAGTCCGGCGCATCCGCACGGCCGGACCCGCTCGTCGCCGCGGCAGGCGCATGCTCCGGTGTCGTGCTGTGCGCGTTCGGCATCCTCGTCTACCGAGCGCGGAGTTTGCTCGTCGGTGTGTCGGGGGCCGCGGTCCTCGCCGGTGTCGGCGGTCTGCTGGCGGCAGGGGGTGTGATCGCGCTCGTTGCCGTGTCTCGTCGACAGCACCGGCTGCCGGGGGCGGTCGTCGCTGCGGCCGTCGTCTCGACCCTGGCGGTGCAGTACGTGGTGCTGTCTCGGCCTGGCCCGGAGCCGGTGCAGGCCATGGCGGCCTTGGTGCGAGCCGCCGCCCCGTCGTCGCAGTCCTACGGGCGATACGGGGTGTTCGTGCGAAACCTCGTCTTCTACATGAAGCGGCCGCATGTGGACCTGGCCTCCGTGGAGCAGGTCGCCGCGTTTCTGCGGTCGAACGCACCCGTCCTTGGAGTGATGACGGCGACCGACATGGAGCGGGTCCGAGGCGACGGCGTCACGCTGCACGAGGTAGGTCGGGTCTCGTATTTGAATACCGGAAACCTGAGATTGGGCACGCTGCTGTGGCCAGACCCCCAGACTCACCTGCAGACCATTGTGCTGGTCAGTAATCGGGCTCCGGACGGCCGTCAACGGTCCACGCCATGACCACGCTCGCCGCCGCGCTCGGCCGGCACACCAGCCACGGTGAGCTGTACGTGCCACTCGATGACGGGCGGATTCGCTGCGTGGCGTGCGGCCATCGCTGCCCGATTCCGGACGGAGCGCTTGGCGTGTGCAAGGTCCGATACAACGAAGGCGGCCGCCTTCGCGTCCCGTGGGGGTACGTCGCCGGGGTGCAGTGCGACCCGATCGAGAAGAAGCCGTTCTTTCATGCGTACCCGGGGGCGCTCGCGTATAGCTTCGGCATGCTCGGGTGTGACCTCCACTGCGGCTACTGCCAGAACTGGGTGACCTCCCAAGCCCTTCGCGACCCGGACGCAGTGAGCGCGCCCCGTCGGCGCACCCCAGACGACCTGGTGGCCGACGGGGTCAGCGCCGGGGCGCGGGTGATGGTGAGTACCTACAACGAGCCGCTGATCACCGCGGAGTGGGGCGTGGCGGTCTTTCGGGCAGCGCGCGCCGCCGGGATGGCGACCGGGTTTGTGTCCAACGGCAACGGCACACCCGAAGTG
>CALBET010000523.1 GCA_937888665.1 uncultured Acidobacteriota bacterium | reverse complement strand
TGAACCTGTTTCTCCGCACCGTAGAGTTCAACGTCGTACTCGATCTGTACTCGCGGTGCGCGATTTCGAGCGATGAACTTTTGACTGCTTGCCTTCGCCACAATACCCCTCCTGCGTCAGTGTCTCACCCGCCTCTACCCTTCAACATTCACGCCGCCGACCGTGTGCGCCTGCGCCAGCCCATCAGGTGCCACGTCTGCCAGCACCTCGAGAAAACTCTTGGACACCAAACGTTTGGCCCGTTCAATGAACAGCGGAACCGGACTGGACGGCTCGTTGCGCCGGAAGAATTCCGCCACGGCGTCAAGCGCGCGGATCGCGTCCTCGCGGGTCCTGATCGAGCCAACCGTCACGGTTCCGCCCGGTTCTCGGTCGGCCTCGGCAACACCGGCGGCGCCCTCCGCCTCCTGCCGGTCCGGGTGCTTGTCGAGCTGTACGCGCAGGACGCGGTCCACTCGCTCGAGGTGCCCGGACACCAAGTCGAACTCGGGTCCATCCGGTCCGGCCGCGGCGCGGACGGTGGCGTCTATCTGCTGCAGCGCCGCGATGCCGCCGGTCACGCCCTGCTGCAACTGCTCGAGTTCTGCGAGTGGCGTGTCGGCGAACGCGGCATCGATCTGATTCGGGTCCGGCCCCGGCTCTTCGCCCGGAGGTTCCTTTCCGGCAGCGACCTCAAAGTCGCGGAGCGTGTATCGTCCGTGCTGACGACTGCTCACCAGTGGTGTATGGCGAAGCCCGACCCCCACGACCATCGAATCAGCAAAGCAGTTCAGCGCGTTGATCCGCAGCAGCGCATCTTCCTCCACGACCGGATACACCTCAGCCCAGTAGGTGTCGAGCCACATCGACGCAATCGTCAGCGTGTCGAGGAAGGCCGGGAGCCCGTCGGTTTTCAGCGAGGCCGCGCCCAGATGCGCCAGCAGTCGGAGATCCTTGCTGACAGCCAAGGCCTCGAGCGCTTTGGTCCGAATATCCCCCCACTCCGGCTCGGGGTCGTGCGGCACCTGCGCTCCGAACACGCGCAACCCCTCAATGGCGGCGAGTTGCTGCGAATCTTCCAGGTCCTCACCGCATGGTCGGTCCGCGGAGATCGGGTCGCGCAGTGCCCCGCGGTCCCATGCCTCACTCATGTTGTATCCTCGACCGTCCGTCCCAAGTCAGCGCTGTGGCAGTCCATCACTCCTAGCGTTGCAACGGTAGACGGGATTGTAACGCCTTCCGGCGAGAAAGCAATTCGGCTGGCGCGCAAGGCGGGTGTCAGGCGCACGCTTCGACAAGGAGGACCGTGACGTCGTCGCGGGCCTTGTGCTCCCGCGCCGCCTGGATGAGCCCCTCTACTGACCGACCAACCTCCGGTGCCGCCATCCACGCGCGAATCTCCGCCTCTGGCACGGCAAGGGTGAGCCCATCAGAACACAACAAGAATCTGTCGCCTCTGACGACCCGGTCGTAGCGCAGCGCCACCGCGGGCCCCGGCTCATCGCGGGCGGCGTTCGCAGTCAGATGCCGGCTGGTCTGTCGGACCGCGTCGGGGCCCGCGAGCGGGTGATCGCGGGTCAGACGTTCGAAATGACCTCCACGGAGACGGTACGCCCGGTTGTTGCCACCGGCCCACAGCACTCCACACTGGGTATCTCGCGCCAGCAGCGCCACGACGGTGCTCCCTCGCTCGCTCGCCGGCGGCGCGGCCCGGCGGAGGTAGTCATTGACCTGGCGCAGACGCCGGACCGCGCTCTTGACCATGTCGTCGAAGCTGGCCTCAGGCACCAAATCCGCCAAGGCATCGCACGCCATTCGGCTGGCCATCTCGCCGTGATCGGGACCGCCGAATCCTTCCGCAACCGCCCAGACGCCAGTGTCCGGGCGTTCGAGAAAGGCATCCCCGCTGTTGTTCCGACTCTGACCGGGGTCGCCTGCCGCAGCAGACCGAAAGTGGAGAGATCTGGTGTCCTCAGTCAGTTGGGTGTCGTCATCCGCGACGCGGGCCGGAATCGATATCCAGTGACATTCCGCCCACGACCCGTCCAGCAGCGCCGCGAAGGTCTCCGGAGGAGGCAAGCCGCTCATGACCAGGCACGCGGGGGCCACCAGTGACGACCCTGCGGTCCACCACAGCCCGAGCGGGTCATAGATGGCCGCGAGGTGTCGCGACAGCAGTTGCTGGAGAACCGGAGTGGGCGAGGCCAGGGCCCCACACGGGATGTGCCACCGCGTCTCCCTGCCGGCCGCCAGCACGGCGCCGGCCGTAGGGTCCAGGACCACACGGGGGGGAGCCTGGAGAGGTAGCAACTCCTGGTCGAGCGCCGCTACCTGTGCGTCGAAACCGTCGAACTGCACGTGCTGCATCGCCAGCGTGTCGACGAGCAACCGCTCCGCCTTCTCGAAGAACGGTTCGATCTCGGTGACCACCGCGGCCAGCATGGCGGCCTCGGGCAGGTCCAACTCGGCCACGATGGCCAGCGGAAAATGCCGCCCCACCCGGTCGACACTCGGGACGACCACGCCTGCCACCGACGTCGCACCGCAGGTGCCCGGCGCGCAGGCGAA
The DNA here is from genome assembly GCA_937888665.1 of uncultured Acidobacteriota bacterium. Lineage (GTDB taxonomy): Bacteria > Acidobacteriota > Vicinamibacteria > Vicinamibacterales > UBA8438 > UBA8438. Next base: position 2,920 of record CALBET010000523.1, on the reverse strand, counting down.
TCGCCACGCGGGGCTCGTGAGATACACCTCAAGCCAGCGGTCCGCCAGCGTCGCCCGGCTGGCCATGATGGATGCCTGCAGCCAGCCGTCCCACGTGGCCACAAAGCTGTCCGATAGACGTCGTCGCAGAAAGTCGCCGTGGCTTGGCAGTTTGCCGTACAGCCCAACGCTCGCTGGGGCGGTCATGGGGCGTCAGGACCCGCAGCGGAACTGCCGGAGCAGCGTCACGCCGGCGAACGGATCACCAGTCCTTCCGGTGTCGACCTGGACGCGAGCCCGAAATGCGCCGACCTGCAGGGCCAGGAGGTAACGCCGCTCTCCGTCGGTGGTGACACCGGACCGATCCACCATCTTGAACCAGCCCCACGGAGTAGAGTACCGCTCATTCGACGTATCGATGGACACGGCAGTCAGGCCCTGGGTTGCTCCGGGCCACCTCACCGCGGCTGGCAACCGCGGAGACCCGACCAGGTAATCCAGTGCCTGGCCGTTGACCTCAAGCACCAGATGACGCGCCGGCGGGTCCAGTTCAAGAGCCTGCATGGTAAAACTCAGCTCCGGTGCGCCTCCACCGGGGCTGAAAAACATCTCACGGACGCGTGTGGCCTCTTCGAATCGCGCCAACATCTCGCGATTCCCACCCATGCCGGAATCTTGCCGCCACCGCCACGGACTGCGCGAGCGATCGACGAGGGAATCGAGTCGTTCTCGAAAAAATCTGTCGTACAGACCACCATACCCAAAGAGCTGCCCAAACTCGTCGATGCCCACCTCGCCGCTGCTGCTCGCGGCGAATGGATAACGGCCCTCGAGCGCCTGACAGGCGGGCAGGACGTCCTGCTGGTACAAACCTCGCAGGTTCGATACCACGCCTCCCGAGGCGGCCGAGGCCGCGCGGTCGCCAAGACCAGCCACGACGCCACGGATTTCTGGTGGCAAGAGGTCTGCCGCCAGTTTCAAGGCGTCTACGAGCTGGCGGACCTGGGCCGCGATGCCCTGATACGAAGGGTCGGTGGGTGGAATGCGACCAGCCTGCGGTCCAATGCGTACGAGCTGTTGTTGGATCTGTTCGAGCCGACTCATCACATTGTCGAGGTTCCCGAGATCCTCGGTCACCAAATCATGGAACGGCGCGAAGTGCTCCGTCACCATCGCGCCGGGCCGACGCTCCTCCAGCCCCGCGAAGTCTCTTGCCCGCTCCAACTGCTGGGCGACGAACCCCGCCTCCTCCTCCGGTTCCACCAGGAAGGTGTGGAGATCGATGGTCTGGAGCAACGCCCGCAACGGTGAGGTCTGCGAACCAAGCCTCGCCAGGTGGTCTTCGATCTCCGTCTGTGATCGGGCCGGCGCGAGAGCGATGTCGGCGATGATCGCGTCCCATTCAGCGATGTAGTGCTCCTCATACACTTCGACGAGCTGTGGTTCGAGGCTCAAGAGGTCCACCTCGGGAAGACCACCCTCGCCCCACACCCAGCGGTCGCCACGAAAGTCGCCCGCCACCTGGTCGGTCCCGCGCCCGGTCACGTCCTTGAACACGTCCACGGTGTAGAGGCTCTCCACCGGCTCGGAGAGGGGCGTTCCACTCTTGCGTCGAAGTATCAGCTCCGAGCCAAGACCCGCCTCCTGATCAAGCCGAAGGCCGCTCCCGGTCCTCCCGGCGTACCTGTGTGTCAGCTGCCGAAACATCAGCTCCGGAATCGACGCGGCCCTGACAGAGTTCTGCGCCCGCACGATCAACGGCTGATCCACTGGCATGACCCGCAGGCTGGGCGCCAGCTCCAGAAGGTTCGCGAAGTGTCGTTCGAGTCGCCGCGCGGTACTCGGGACGCCGGTTCTCCATTCCTGGCTGGCAATGCCGCCCAGCTGGTCCCGGTCGAGATGCTCCGGCTGACCGAGCATCATGTACGCCTTCAAGTACTCGAACAGATCTTCCGGGTCCTGCACGCGCGTCAGGCGTTGCTCCAACTGAGTGGCGACCCGCGGCAACAACAAGCCGTTGAGCTCCTGCACGTAGAGGTCGCGTGCCGCATTGCCGATGCCCCGTCCGCGATACAGCCCCCACCGCATCGCCCACGGTGTGGCCTCCCGGAACTGCGTGGCGGACTCATACACGGCGCCAACGGCGTCGAGTCGAGGCAGAACGCCCTCGGGGGTCAGTGCCACTCCGCTGGCGGGCACGTCTTGGAGCGGCGGCAACGTGGTCGCGACCTCCGCCAGGTAATCCCGATTCGTCACGAAGCTTGCCGTCAGCAGCACGGCGCCGAGGACCCCTACCGCGACGGCGGCCACATAGGCGCCCACCTGCCAGGCCGCCTTCTGCAACTCGACCCGCCGATTCACCCCGGCAAGCCCGGACTCGGCAAACACGACCTCCCTGAGCAACCGTTGGATGAAGTAGGCCTTGCCGGCACCCCCCGAGGCCATCGCCGCCGGCGCGACAACGAAGTGACGACCGATGGAGCCGAGCAGGCGATCGATCGGGGTGCCTTCCTGTGTGCCGCTCGTCATGTAGACGCCACGCAACAGGATCTGCCGGTCGAAGCGTGTCGATCCAAAGACGTCGCCCACGAACGCCGCCAGCGCGTCACGCAGCGCCGCCATCTGCTGTGGAAACGCGAACACGGCGGCCCGACGGCGCGCATCGTGTTCCTCTTCAAGTCGGTCGAACACTCTCTCGTTCAGACGAACCACCAGCGCTTCAAATTCCGCAGGAAACGCGCCGGCCGCCCCACCCTGGACCGTCAGTTCGTAGGGAAATGTCACGCCCCACACCTGCGACCGTCCGTCCTGCGCCAGATCGTCGAAATATTCGGTAAACCCGACAACAAGATCGCACTTCGTCACCAGCAGATAGACCGGGAGCGCGATGTTCAGTTTCTGGTAGAGCTCGTCCAGGCGGCGCCGCGCGATCTCTACGTGC
>CALBET010000522.1 GCA_937888665.1 uncultured Acidobacteriota bacterium | reverse complement strand
AAGGGAACCGATGGTCAACCCTATGGTGCGACGATGGCGCCGTGCCCTGTCTGTGCTCGGGGCGGCGCTGCTGGGCGTCAGCCTGGCCTCGAGCGCGACCGCGCAGGGCGGCACCACCGGCGAGTGGCGCGTGCATGGCGGGGACAGCGGGTTCACCCGGTACGCGCCGCTCGACCAGATCAATGCCGACACGGTGGACGGCCTCGACATTGTCTGGCGCCGGCCGGCCGTCGACCGCAGCCTGCACGACCGGTGGCCGGACCTTCAGTATTCCAACCAGTTGCGGTCGACCCCGGTCATGGTCGACGGCGTCCTCTATGGCTCGAACGGTGTCGGAATCGTCGAGGCGTTCGATGCGGCAACCGGGGAGACCCGATGGGTGCAGGACCTGCCGTTTCTGACCGACAACGAGACGCCGCGAGGCGCCGCCAATCGTGGGGTCGCGTTCTGGGAGGATGACGCGGGCGCGGGGCGTCGCATTCTGTCCGTGCGTCCTCCATACCTGCTGGCGACCGATGTCGAGACCGGTCGCCTCGTGTCAGATTTCGGGGACGGCGGCAAGGTCGACCTTCGGGTGTACGCCGACACCACCGAGCTGATTGACTACAGCTACGTGTCGCCACCGCTCGTCGTGCGTGACGTGGTCGTGGTGGGGCAGGCCATGGAGGACCATCCACGGACGAAGGAGCAGCGGCCGGGGTATGTCCGCGCCTACAACGTCCGCACCGGCGCACTGCAGTGGACGTGGAATCCGATCCCCCGGGAGGGCGAACCCGGGGTCGAAACATGGCTCGACGACTCCTGGAAGTACTCGGGCATGGCCAACGTCTGGACCATGATGAGCGCCGACGAGGAACTGGGGCTCATCTATCTGCCGACCGGGGCGCCTAGTAATGACATGTATGGTGGGCATCGGCCCGGCAACAACCTCTACGCGAACAGCCTGGTGTGTGTGCGCGCCGACACCGGTGAGATGGTGTGGCACTTCCAGACCGTGCATCACGATTTGTGGGACTACGACAACAACGTCGCCCCGATTCTGATGGACATCACCGTGGATGGTCGTGAGATCAAGGCGGTGGTGCAACTCACCAAGCAGGCGATGGCCTACACGTTCGACCGCGTGACGGGAGATCCGGTCTGGCCGATTGTCGAGCGTCCCGTGCCAACGTCGGAGACACCCGGGGAGTGGATTTCACCGACCCAGCCGTTCCCGACCAAGCCGGCGCCATTCGACGTGCATGGGATGTCGACCGACACCCTGATCGATTTCACGCCAGAGCTGCGTGAGGAGGGCATCGGGCTGGCGGCGCCCTACATGCTCGGAGAAATTTTCACCCCGCCGTCGATTCGGGGCGATGGCGACGGAGACCTGAAGGGTACGCTGCAACTGCCAGGCTCGGTGGGCGGAGCCGAGTGGGGCGGCGCGGGATTCGACCCGGAGACCGGGATGCTCTACGTGCCGTCGGTGACCGGCACCTTCGTCGCGGACCTGACCGCCGGGAATCCGGACCGGATGAACGTGCGCTACACGCGTGGCAACCGGGCGTTCCCGGCCGGGCCTCGTGGGCTGCCGCTGCTGAAGCCGCCCTACGGTCGGATCACCGCCATCGACATGAACACCGGCGAGCATGTCTGGATGGTGCCGAACGGTGACGGTCCGCGGAACCACCCTGACATCGCTCATCTGAATCTGCCACCGCTGGGACAGCCGGGCCGGGCGATGACGCTGCTCACCAAGAGCTTGCTGTTCGTGAGTGAAGGCGACCCGATTATGGTTCGCACTCCGCCCGGCGCCGGCCCCGACGCCGGGAAGGGGTTCCGTGCGTTCGACAAGGCGACGGGCGAGGTGGTCTGGGAAACCTCGTTCCGGGCTGGGAACGTGGGGGCGCCGATTACCTACATGCATGACAGCAAGCAGTACATCGTGCTGCCGATCGGGTCACTTGAGTTCCCTGGGGAGTGGATCGCGTTGGCGCTGCCCGAGCAGCCCGTGGTAGAAGTCCCGCTGCATTCGACCGGCGCTGAATCCGGCCGACCGGCGTTGTTCATC